>NZ_JACJSE010000027.1 GCF_014698045.1 Aulosira sp. FACHB-615 | reverse complement strand
GTGAGGTAACTCCTTCAAGCAAGTCAACTCGTGGAAAGAGGAAACCCAAGAAGTGATTCTTGGAATCCCCCACTATATTCGGTACCCCGAATTAGTGGTGGGAGGATGTCAATATAGCTCTCACGTATGGGTGTGGGGAGTGTGGGGAGTGTGGGGAGTGTGGGGGGTGTGGGGAGTGTGGGGGGTGTGGGGAGTGTGGGGAGTGTGGGGAGTGTGGGGGGAAAGATTTCTTCACCATCCTCCCATCCCTACCCTTGAAAGTCCCCCTTGTCTCCCTCATCTCCCTTGTCTACTTTGTCTCCCTCGTCTCTCTAGCATCATTCCCAAGGCTTCTTTCCTACTCCCTATCAAAAGATTAACGACATACTTCAGGTAAAATTGCATCCTCAAGATTAGCGCCGATAAGATTTGCGCCGCGCAGTTTAGTACCGATGAGATTAGCACCAGTTAAATTAGCACCAGCCAAGTTTGCGCCTTGCAGATTTGCCCAGCTTAAGTTTGCACCTGTTAAATCAGCTTCACTGAGGTTAGCTTGCAACATATAGGCACTAACTAAGTAAGCATGACTGAGATTCGCATTATGTAAATCTGTTTTGTACAGATAAGCCCCAATTAAATCTGCTTTGTAGAGGTTGGCTTTACTGAGATCGGCTGCAATTAAGTTGGCTTCAATCAAGTTAGCGTAGGCGAGGTTAGCGCGGATGAGTTTGGCTGCACCCAAATCAGCACTTTTGAGGTTAGCATCTTTGAGGTCTGTGCCGATTAGGATAGCATGGGCGATCGCAGCTTCTTTCAAATTTGCTTCACTTAAATCCGCACCAATCAAGTTGGCATGACTCAAATTTGCCTGGGTTAGCGTTGCACCCTTTAAGTTAGCCACACTTAAGTTAGCACCACTTAAGTTGGCTTCAATGAGCTTGGTTTGTTCCAGATTTGCGCCACTAAAATCTGCACCGTTCAGATTTGCACGTACCAGTAAAGCCTGACTCAAATCTGCTTTGGTCAAGTTGACTTGAGAAAGATTTGCGCCTCTGAGGTTATCTTTTTGTAAGTTCGCAGCACTGAGGTCTGGTTGAATTTGCGGATTTTTCTGTCTCCATTCGCTCCAGGTAACTGCACCGGCTCTCAGTAAAACCAGATGCTCTTGATTTGCCATTTTCTCTCCTTTACTCCTGGCGGCCACTATTGGGATTTGTCCGACCAGCTACACTTTCAATTGCGGTTAACGCTCCCCTCGCTCCTGCTAGAATATCTTGTTCTTGTCCACCTAAATACAACCTGCCAAAACTTCCTACAGCTTGTACCTCTAAAATATTAATCGCCGCCGCTTTTTCGGCTTCGTTAGCGGCTAATGCAGCATAAGCAGCAGGTTCCACTTCTAAGACATATAAAGTTTGTCCCGCTAATAGCAATTGTCCGCGACGGGTACGATTGATTAGTTGTGTTTGGTAAGCGTCAATATTACGGATAATTTGACTAGACACAACACGCGGTTTGAGACATTCTTCACGCTTAACTCCTAACAAATCCAAAATGGCTTGACCTGCGGTGCGTGTTTCTCCTTGGGAACCAGAATGAACTTCTAATAAACCGTATAATCGCTCAACTACTTGGACTCCGGGACGAACAGAGGCAGATTTTAAGGCGACATCAGTAATTTTATTGATTTCAATCCCAGGAGAAATTTCAATCCACAATGATGTGTCTCCTGGTAAGGGTAAGAAACCTTGAGCTACTGTTCCCATATAAGCTGCGTGTTGCGGCTGCAAGCTGTCAAGAAATACGAAACTGCGTAGTTCTATACCCAAGGTTCTGCTCTCCAGTCATGAAGTAAAGTTTACATATTGCAATAATATGCCGTAACTTTAAACTACCATAAGCTACAGTCAATCTTTTATGTACTGAGTAGTGAACAATGACAGATGCGTTAGGATGGCGAAAAAAATTTGGCGTGCTTGCGCCTAGTACAAATACGATTGTCGAACCTGATTTTCATACAATGGCTGTGCCTGGGGTAACTTCTCATACATCGCGGATTTATCTGAGGAACCAGGATTTGAGTAGTGATGAAAAGATGGTACAGCTTTTGGAGGCGATCGCCCAAGAAATGTTTTCGGCAATTGATCGGGTGATGACTGCGGGTGTCGATTACCTAATTATGGCGATGAGTGCGGAAACTTTTTGGGAAGGTAAAACAGGCAACATCGAGTTTATCAAGCGAGTTGAAGATTATGCTGGTATCAAGGTGGCTTCTTGTGCTTCGGCATATCAGGTAGCACTGACAGCCTTGCAAGTAAAGAAAATCGCTGTCATTACCCCTTACCAAGCTGTAGCTGATGAAAGAATCCGCCGCTTTTTTAGTGACATTGGTATAGAAGTTGTTCGCCTTAAAAGTCTCCGTTGTCCTACGGCTATTTCCATTGCAGAGGTATCTGAAAATACTTTAAGAATACATCTTCAGGAACTTGATGGCGATGATGTAGAGGCAATTGTACAGATGGGGACTAATTTAAGTATGCTCCGATTGGCGGATGAAATGGAGCGAGCGATCGCTAAACCAGTAATTGCTGTCAACGCCGCTACTTGGTGGTACGCCCTACGCCAAAATGACATTCACGATCAAGTTTATGGCTGTGGTAGACTCTTGCGAGAATTTTAATCTAATACAGTTCCGTCTTTTTATATTTTCTCAGGCTTTCTCCAAATCGTAATACTTTTACGCAGTGATTCTTTACCAAATCGCTTCATTTGTTGACTACTATTGCCCTTCCGTTGGGGTAAAACATATATTTTTTCTGGGACAAAACCAATAGCCTCAGCTATTTCAGTACACAGCATATCAACAGGTATAATTTCTCCACCATAGCGTACATTGTCATTAACAAAAGCAACGTAAGCACCTTTTTTACAAGTTCTAAATATCTCAGCAAATAAAAAAGTTAATTCATAAAAATAACCTTCTACCATAGACAATATACCGGGGTTATTAATTTCTCCACGTTCCTGTCTAACTTTTAAAGCCGAATTGACTTCTTGAAAAACACTATTACCTGTAATAATTTTGCAAATTGCTTTAAAGTTATCTATTCTACCTATATCTTGATAAATTTGTTCAAGTTTATCTAATTTAGAGCGATTTTCAACAGTACAGCATAGCTGATTTTGTCTGAGTTTACGAATATCCAAATCATCTGTGCCTAAATATGCCAGTTCCAAAGCATAAGTTCTTGTATAATCATATCTATTGCAATAGGGTGGTGACGTAATTACACCAGAGAATTGCTCACTTTCATACTTTGGCAAATTTTCAAGCACACTACCATTTATCACATTCTGAAAACTGTCACTTGGTAAAGTGTATTTTAGTGATTTTATATCCAGAATTACTTTTTTAAATATCCGCAGTAAAGCTTCTTTAACGGTTGGTATTGCTCCTTTATCAAACTGCTTGACAGGTATTTTATCTTGAGCAATTCTTACTTGATTTCTCTGTTGAACTTTCTGAGAGCGATAATCCCATCTTAAATATTGACCATCCTTTCTTGTGTAACTAACTTCTTCTAAAACGCTAGTTATTAACAGTTGATATAAAACTTTTGTTTGTTTTGATACTTTTTGAGTATTAATCCAATTAGTGAAGAACATTAAATCATTTTCTGTTGCTTGAGAAAACGCATCTCTAGTAATAGTGATATGAGGGAAAGCAAATTCTGTTTTAGTAGGTATAGTGTTGCTCAATTTCTCAAATAGATGAGTTAATTCTTCAATATCGTAGTCTTCAAGATAAGATTTAGCTTCCCACATTAAATGGCATACAGGAAGTATTTCAAAACCTAAAGCATTAATTCCTAAAGCTTTGCATACCAGTAAAGTTGTGCCAGAACCACAAAAAGGTTCTAGTATTGTATCTTTCTGTTTAATCCCAAATTGTTTGATTAAAGTTTCAACTAATTTAAATGAAAATCCTTCCTTATATCGAATCCACCCATGAGCAATTTCTCCTTTATTTCCCTGGTAACTTACTAACTGACGATTAAACTCATCAGTTTCTTCTAGAAGTTCAGAATATCGTTCTTCTAAATCAAGTCTAGCTGAATCATTACAAACCTGTTCATGAGAAAAATTGATTACTTTTAAGTTAGAATCAAACTCAAGTGAAAGACTCAATTTTTCTACTTTTTTTTTTGAATTTGTTCAGAATTGCTCTGTTGAATATTATGAGTTTCTATATTGATGTCTATATACTTAAGTACATTAGCAGCAAAACGATATCTCGTTTCTTCACTAGTAACAATTTGTGTTAAATTATAAACATGATTAACAGCTTCATCATTTTGTAAACGTCGATGAACTTCATCAGTTATACAGCTTGCGAGAAGTATTGTAACTACATTAGAGTTAATTCTTCTAGCTTCTTCAAAACTCTTTTTAGCAGCACCATATCTCTCTAACGCACCTGCTGTATCTTTTCCACCCTTTACCTCAATAACTGCAACTGCTTCACCAGCAGAATTTAATAGCGATAAGTCAGGTTCACTAGAAAACAGAATACTAGTTTGATTGTTCAGACGCACGCCAGAAAGTAAATCGACTTTATCCACTAAATCTTCTAAATATTCAGCATCTAACCTCGAAGAACCATCTTTGAGAATTGCAGCAACAATATAATTTTCCTCCAGTAGAGAGCGAATCAGAATTCGTCTTGTTAATAATTCTGCTTCTTCTCCAATTTTATTTAACCAAGAACCATTAATTTGTGCGCCAGCAGACGCATACATTAACGCCTGCATATCAGTCTGACTATATTCATTAGTGCTTTCAATAATTAGGCTTGAATGCGAATTGTAAAGTTGGCAGAGGATTAATGCTTTATCTTGGGATAACTTTCCCTTTCCTTCTTCGATAGAATCAATGCTGGAAAAAGCTAATTTTTTAGCAGCTTTCTGTGGAAGAACTGCAACACTTCGATAGTAGCTAGAAAGTTTTGGTTGTTCTTGAAGCACTCTAGGGTGAGCAAATACAGAAATTTTAGGGATACCACTATGTTCCAAAATATTCCAAGCAGTTTCAGAAATTCCCCAGTTGTGTCTAGATTCCCAATTAAAGTTATCTGACAGTTCGATTAATTTGTCAATTTCAGTTAAGAAGCTATTAAAACCCAATTCATATAACTTTCTGTAAAAAAAGGTAGAGCGTAATCGATAGTCAATTTGCAGAGCTTCTTTTAATACTTCTTTATCCATTAGATTTATGATTAATCATTCAGTTGAAATTATGATCTCTGCCCAGAAGTAAATACTTCTATGTAAAACCTTTACTGACACCACATACAGCAATCTAGATATATGACTCATATTTGATTTTTGAACAGATATATAGTGGCGTGATTAGACTAAGATGTTGCATTAAAAAACCTATTTTATCCGCGTTCATACGTGTTCATCTGCGGTTAATTTTTCCCGTATAATGCACTATTTTAGCCTAGACAGGCCAATTTAATTCTCTAGCTTCCTAAATTAAAGATCAGGATGCTCCCGCAGTACAATATCCCGGACAAATTTACTGTAATCATCTTTCATCGCCAAATCCATATCAACTTTGATACGTCTTCTCATCGCCAAGACGTTTTCTCCCGTTTGGGGATTGGTTGCTTCCTTTTGATAGGATTCCCAATATAGTCCTATACCTCGTTTCTGCCAATTAGGTAAGTTATTAAAATTGATGTTTGCTTGTTGGTAAAGTAATTCATTTTTATCACTGACTGAAAGCCTATCAAGCTTTTCTGTAGCGGCTCCAGCACTTTCACCTGCTTTGCGTAGCATCCAGTAACAGTGAGCATTTAAGGCATTGCGATGAGCGTCTTCATTCCGCCAGCGAAAGTAATCGACTACTAGATTTAAGGTAGGAAGTTGTGACACTCGACAATCAAAAGCGGCAATGCTATTGAGTAGAAGTGAAAGCTTTGCACTTGCCTCTCCTGCCAAAATAGAGTTGAGTTTCCGCAATTTGCGACTAAAACTTTCCTCATCTCGGTGGAATAGAAGTGAGATTTCGTCACTTTGTGTATAGCCATAAATGATCCGGAATCCACAATTCATTAGGTGTTCTACTGTAGATACCATGTAATCTCGAAATTGAGCATCAAAGGGAGCTTCAAATTTGTGAGTTTCCTTTGTCAAGCGAGTAAAGTTACGTCCATCAATTCGAGCAACCATAAATAGCCCTGGCAATACGCATAAATCGTGGGCTGTTTCAAAAATTCTCAGTCTTGTGTCTAACTCTTCAAACTTCATCAAGCCACTCCTGTACAGCAAACTCTCCTTTTGGTATTAACCGAACATAATAGAGTTCGTCAAAACCTTCTTTATACCGAGGAAGTATCAGCCGTGAGTGTGTTCCTCTAATACCTTTATCTGGTACCTGCTGTTCCGGTTTGCGATTTTGATTACGTTGAATTGAATCGGCAATTTTTGATTCAAAATAATAGCCAGTAATCCGAAATCCTTGATTCTTGGCTAACAAAATGTAGCGTTCTCGCTCTTCAGGTGTAGGATTTATATTATCTATAACAAATGATTGACCAATTTCCAGACAAGTTTCTATCAATCGCTTTTCTCGGTGTCTAGTTTTGAGCATATCAAGGTTGATTCTGATGTGAGTATCAGAAAACCGTTGACTGTAGAAGGTTGATTTTCCGCTTGCCTGTATCCCAATAAAAATGATTAATTGCACTGTTAATTCAACGTTTAATCAAATCTCTAATCTATGTTTAATTTCTCCAGCTAAATCTGCTAGTGCTACTTCTATTTGTTCACCTGTTTGCAAATCTTTGAGTGATGATTTTTGGGCGGCGGCTTCATCAGCACCGATGATTACACAAAATCTAATTCCTTGTTTATCTGCGGCTTGGAATTGTTTACCTAATGGGCGTTTTTCAAAGTTGGTAATGACATTAATGCCTGCTTGGCGTAACTGTTGGGATACTTTTAAATAAGTCGGCATTAAATCTTCTTGCATATTGACTACTGCTACTTGCGCTGGTGTTGCAGGTAAAGTTTTTAAAATACCAGCTTTGAGTAATCTACTAATTAAACGAGTTAAGCCGATAGAAATACCAACTCCTGGCATTTTCTCGCCGATAAACATCCCCACTAATTCTTCATATCTGCCGCCAGAACAAATACTACCTAAAGCTTCATGGCCGATGAGAGTTGTTTCGTAGACTGTGCCTGTATAGTAATTTAAACCACGGGCAATAGACAAATCAATACAAAAACGTTTATCGGCAACTCCCAAGTTACGCACACCTGTAATTACTGTTTCTAATTCTGTAACGCCTAAACTAAATTGCTCGGCTGTTGGTAAGTTTTGTGAGAGGTGTTTAAGTTTATCTAATACTTCATCAACATTGCCATCAATTTTGATAAAATCAATAATCTTCTGTGTATTTTCTGCTGATATACCTTCTTTTTCTAATTCTTGTTTGACTTTCGTTTCGCCAATTTTTTCTAGATTATCAATAATACTAATACAGGTTTTAATTTGAGTTTCGGCAATGCCTAATGACTGGAAAAAGCCAGTTAATATTTTGCGGTTATTGATGCGAATTAAAAAGTCACCAATGTTAACTGCTTCAAATATCTCGGTGATAATTGCTGGCATTTGCGCGTCATATAATAAGCTGAGTTCCCGCCGTGCAATTACATCGATATCACATTGACGAAATTGTCGGAAACGTCCATCTTTGGCGCGTTCTCCCCGAAATACTACATCCATTTGATAACGGGCAAATGGGAAAGTTAATTCATTTAAGTGACGGGCAATATAGGCTGCTAAGGGAACAGTTTGGTCAAATTTTAAAGCCCGTGCTTCTGAACCAGTTTCGCCTGCTTTATCTCTTTCGGCTTGGCGATTAGGCGGTAAAATTGGGTCAATACCATAAATAATATTGTCGCCTTGATTACCCTTAGCTTGTAATACTTCTAACCTTTCAACGGCTGGGGTTTCTATGGGGGTAAATCCATAGCTTTCATACACTCTACGGATGGTATCTAGTAAATATAATTCCAAGCGTTTTTCACTAGGTAAAAATTCTGGGAAACCGCTAGGAGTAGAAAAGTTAATTTTGTCAGTTTTGGCCATTTGTGTAATCTATTTAAATTTAAATATAATGGACTATCTATTATGTCATAAAATAGTGCGTTAACGTAGTGTAACGCACCTTAGAGTTTATTTTAAAATTTGTTCGTTGTGTTTATTGGCTCTTCCAGATCCCCCCAATCCCCCTAAAAAAGGGGGGCTAAGAGTTTCTTCAAGTCCCCCTTTTTAAGGGGGATTTAGGGGGATCGAAAATGTTTGACTACCAACAATAGGACTTTTAAAACATCCTCTTAGCTAGAAACTATTTTTGACTTTTTAAATGACTATCTAACTCTTTGTTCTTGAATAAGGGTACGTTGATAAATTTGATGATTTTTAAACCAATGCCATGTGCGGGCGCGATGATTATTATCGGGGCTGATTTGAATCATTTCGTACAAATATGCGGCTGGAACTGTCTTATAAGAAAACCACAAAATTAAAGTAGAATCGTCTATTTCCCAGGATTTGCCTTCAATCCGTTCTGTATCAAAGTAGAGAATCTTATCACGATAGGTTCCGGGAAATTTATGTTCTTCTTGTTTACCGTCAGCCCAAGTATAGCGATTAATTTGGTAGTAAGAATAAGGACTATCATCGGGAAATTGACAGCTTAAATGAGATTCATGTTTATCTAAAATTTTGCCTTCCGTATCTACTAGTGTATAAGTTCCTACCCAATTGCCTTCATGACGGGCGAGTACTGGCATTTCTTCACGAATGTTAGACATGATGCAACTCCTATAAAATTGCGTGAATACTTATCGTTAAGATTAAGGTAGGAACTGAATATTAGCCAGCTATTGTTCAATCATTTTAAAGAAGCGGGTGAAGTAGTCAGGGAAAGTTTTGGCTGTACAACCGGGATCTTGAATTATAATTCCGGGAACCTTTAAGCCTGTGACAGCAAATGCCATTGCCATACGATGATCGTGATAAGTTTCAATAGCAGCTGGTGTAATGGGGCTGGGTTCGACTTTTAAGCCATCGGGGAATTCTTCAACCTTCACGCCTAAGCGACGCAATTCTGTCACTACAGCGCGAATACGTTCAGTTTCTTTGTAGCGGATATGTTCGACATTACGGATGGTAACGGGTGAATTGGCAAAAGGCGCGATCGCTCCTAATGTTTGTACAAGGTCAGATATATCATTCATATCAATATCGATACCCTGTAATTGTTCTGGCCCAGTCACTTCGATATAGTCATCAGCCTCACGCACTTGACAACCCATCTGTTCCAGCACATTCAGCCACAGAATATCACCTTGATAAGATTGCTTGGTTAAATACTTAACTCGCACCCGTCCACCAGTCACAGCAGCCGCAGCAAAAAAGTAAGACGCATTAGAAGCATCCGGTTCTATGGTGTAATGTCGCGGTTGGTAACGCTGTCCCGCTTTGATATGAAATTGATTGTCGCCAACTTGATTCACCCCTACGCCAAAATCTGACATGAGGCGACAAGTCATTTTTACGTAAGATTGGGAAACTAATGTGCCTTCCACTTCAATAATTGTGTCTTGTTGAGCATAAGGCGCAATCATCAGCAAAGCTGAAAGTTGCTGACTAGTTTGATTGGCTTTGATGCGAATATGTCCACCAGCAAATTGCTGACCGTAAATAGTGTAGGGCATATAACCAGCGTTGCCCTCAAAGTTAACAATTGTTCCGCCTGCTTGGAACACTGTCAACATATCGCCCATTGGCCTTTCCCGCATTCTGGGTACACCATCTAAGCGATATTCTCCGTTACCGAGTACCACCAAAGCTGATATAAACCGTGCGGCTGTACCTGCTAAACCGACAAATAAATCCGCCTGGGTTGCGGGAATTTCCCCACCTTTCCCTAACACCTGCATCTGTGCTAATTCAGGATTTAAGGTGATGGGAATGCCCAAATTTTCGACACATTTGGCAAAATATTCACTGTCTTCACTAAATAAGGCATTTTCTAAAATTGAGTCGCCTTGTGCCAAAGCAGCAACAAGTAACGCCCGATTAGTAATACTTTTAGAACCAGGAATTTCTACCGTGGCATCCACTGGGCGATCGAGAGCAGGTATAGCAATGGTATCCACGTTAAACCTCTAGATGGTCAGCTACAACTTAAATATTACGTGAGTTCGAGGGATTAAGAAATATGGGGAGTGTACTTCGGCTGCGCTCAGTAACCTGGGAGTTGGGAGTAGTATAGGTTTTTGATCATCATGCTGGACATAAGACAAAAAGGAAAGGAGAGATAAGGCGCATAAATTTTATCAATTCCCTTGTTAAGAAGAAAGAGTGAGATTTACATTCTTGATTTTTGAGACTTTATGACTGCGATTTTATCTTTGACCGCCAATTCCCTAGAACTTGAAACATCACTTTTGACCGTCTTACAGATGGCAATTTCATTAAGTCAATCTAGATTACAAAGCTTTGCTAATGACACTGAATTTGCCTCTAAAATTGCATTAGCTTTTCACCCCAACTCTGAAACTGATAGCTTAAAGACAAGCTGGATAAATGGTGACTTTCGTGGATTTCCACTTTTAGAAATTCACTATCAATCTGAACTAAATGGAGCGATTGGTGCTTACAGTGCAGAAACAGGCATCATTTATCTAGCTTATGAGTATTTACAGCAAATCAGCAATATTCAATGGTTAGCTGGGTTGATTTTAGAGGAATATGGCCATTATATAGACAGGGTTTTAAATGGTAGCAATGATAGTGATGGAGATGAAGGACGCATCTTCTCAGCATTGGTGATGGAGGAGAGTCTGTCAGAGACAGAGTTAAAGCAGTTGAAGGCAGAAAATGATCAAGCAGTCATTAGCCTGAATGGGGTAAGCATTGCTGTAGAAATGGCAAGTTTAGTAGGAAATGAAGAGCCTAACATCATTATAGGAACGGCTGGAGATGATTACATTGAAGGGCTTGGTGGGAATGACACCCTTGATGGTGGAGGTGGAAACGATGTTGTCGGTGGTGGAGAAGGAAGTGATTTAATAATTGGCGGTGCAGGCAATGATGTTTTGTACGGTGGTGCTGGTGATGGAAGTGATATTTTACAAGGGGGTGAAGGAAACGATGATTTAGATGGTGCGGGAGGAAGTGATTTCTTACAAGGGGGTGGAGGAAATGACACCCTAAAAGGTGGTATAGGAGATAGCCTAGATGGGGGAGAAGGTCTAGATAATCTCATTCTGTATTTACAGAATACAACCAACAATTGGACATTAAACTTGACCGCTACCAGTGTCAACTTAACTGGAGACATTAATACCACTGTTAAAGATTTAGAGCGAATCAGTCAAATTTATACAGGCAGTGGCAATGATATCTTCAATGTCACAAATTATATCTTTGGCGGTACTATTGATGGTGGTGCGGGAATCGATATTTTATACGCAGACTATAGCACAGCAACTGGTTCTACAATTGGTGTTAATAATCTAGGTATTGGCAGTATTTCTACTTATATTTATCCTCTTTATAGTGGAGGTAGTCATCTTTTCTTTTACTACCTCAACTTCGAGGGACTGAATATTGTGGGAACGCCCTACAAAGATTTTCTTGCTGGTGATAACAGTAATGATACTTTTCAAGGAGGTGCAGGCGATGACAGTCTCTATGGAAACGGTGGCAATGATAGTCTAACGGGGGATACTGGCAATGATATCCTTGATGGTGGGCTGGGTAACGATACCATGATCGGGGGATTGGGGGATGATAGCTATTATGTTGACGACGTTGGAGATCAAATTTATGAAAACCTCAACGAAGGTACAGATATAGTTTACTCCTCTATTTCTTACACCTTAAGCGATCATCTGGAAAACTTGACGTTAACAAATGCCAGTAACATTAATGGAACAGGAAACAGCCTGAATAACCAGATCACAGGTAGTAGCGGTAATAACATTCTCGATGGAAAAGCCGGAAGTGATACCCTCAGAGGAGGTGCTGGCAATGACACTTATGTTGTCGATAATGTTGGGGATGTAGTCATAGAAATTAGGAATCAAGGTATAGATACAGTTATAGCTTCCATTAGTTATACCTTGGGAAGTACCGTAGAAAATCTTACTTTAGTAGGTACAGCTAACATCAACGGCACAGGAAGTTTTTCCGATAACATTCTCATAGGCAATAGTGGCAATAATACCCTTACTGGTTATGCCGGTAATGACACACTTGACGGAGGTGTGGGAGTTGATACATTGCTGGGCGGTTTAGGTGATGATATTTACATCGTTGATGATGTTGGTGATGTAGTTACAGAAAATCTCAACGAAGGCACAGATACGGTTATAGCTACCGTTAACTACATCTTAGGAAATAATCTAGAAAATCTTACGTTAGCTGGTACAGCCAACATCAACGGCACTGGAAACGCTCTCAATAACAGTATCACTGGGAATAGTGGCAATAATACCCTTACTGGTTATGCTGGTAATGATATCCTTTCGGGGGGAACAGGAAATGATTTCCTGTTGGGTGGTCAAGGCAACGACCAACTTACAGGCGGTGAAGGGGTAGACTTTTTCGGCTTTAGTGGGGTGGCTAACTTTAGTGATTTAGGTATAGATACCATAACCGACTTTACAAAAGGCAGCGATCTCATCCTGTTATCACATAGTTTATTTAATTCATTAACCATGAGTAATAGCATTATTAGCAGTGAATTTGCCACAATTACTGCCGATAGTGCGACTGAAGTCGCTCTGGCAGGAGGTAGCAGTGCTTTCCTTGTTTACAATACTTCTACCGGCAATCTTTTCTATAATGCTGATGGCGCAGTTGCTGGATTAGGAACTGGAGGACAATTTGCGGTTCTGAGCAATAAACCTGTGTTGGATAGCAGTGATTTCTCATTCCTAGATTTTGCCTAAAAAATCGGGTTTGAAAAATTGGACTGTTATCTAAAAAAATCACGCGATGTGCGACTTATTCTTGAAACCCCTCTCCAAACCTCTCCCCGAAACGGAGAGAGGCTTTGAATCTTGCTCCCCTTCCCTGGTAGGGAAGGGTTTGGGGGTTAGGTTTGAGAGAAAGTCGCACACGGCGTAAAATCAATAAAAAATATGGTGCGTTGTCGCAAAAGACAACGCACCACACAGATTTAATTATTTAATTCAACACAGATTGCATCAATGGTTTATCGGGTGAGACATTTCCTGAACGTAACCATTCTGACAGGTCTTCGGGGGCTTTGGCTTGTTTGAGGCGATCGCGCAAGTCTGTACCTTCGAGAATTTCTCTTTGCAGTAGTTCTTGGGCGGTTTCTTCTAACAAGTCGCGGTTTTGTTGCAAAATACTCAAGGCAATATGATGAGCGTTATCTACTATCTGCTTAACTTCGTTGTCGATTTCTTGGGCGACTTGGGGACTAATAGAACGGCGGGCGTTACCGTAACCATCCAGAAACTGCTGTTGGGTTTTCTCAAAGGCGACTGGCCCTAATTTATCGCTCATCCCATATAAGGTAACGTAACGTTCGGCTAAGTCGGTGGCTTTTTGAATATCGTCACTCGCGCCTGTGGAAACTTTGCCAAACACGACTTCTTCGGCGGAACGTCCACCCAGTAAGGTAGCAATGCGACCGCGAATTTCATCTTCAATCATCAAGAAGCGGTCTTCTTCAGGCATTTGGATGGTATAGCCCAACGCACCTACACCACGGGGAACTACGGAGATTTTCTCAACTTTACCCGCCCCAGGCATCAACGCACCGATGATGGCGTGACCAACTTCGTGATAAGCGACGGTCTTCTTCTCGGTTTCGTTCAGCACACGGGAGCGTTTTTCTAAACCTGCAACTACCCGTTCGATCGCTTCGTTGAAATCTGCCATAATCACGGCTGGGCGATTTTGCCTTGCGGCTAACAATGCGGCTTCATTGACGAGGTTGGCTAAGTCTGCACCAGCAAAACCAGGAGTTCTAATGGCGATGGTGGCGAGGTTGACATCATCCGCCAGTTTAACGTTACGTGCATGAACTTTGAGAATTGCTTCTCGACCAATTTTATCAGGGCGATCGACCACTACTTGACGGTCAAAACGACCAGGACGGCGTAAGGCTGGGTCTAGGACTTCGGGACGGTTGGTGGCGGCGATGATAATTACCCCGGTGTTGGCATCAAAACCATCCATTTCGGTGAGTAATTGGTTGAGGGTTTGTTCCCGTTCATCGTTACCGCCGACAAAGCCACCTGCACCACCGCGAGATTTACCCAATGCGTCTAATTCATCGATGAAGACAATACAAGGTGCTTGTTTTTTGGCTTGTTCAAACAAGTCGCGCACTCGCGCCGCACCGACACCAACGAATAATTCGATAAATTCGGAACCAGAGATGCTGAAGAAGGGAACCCCCGCTTCCCCAGCGATCGCTTTTGCTAGTAATGTTTTACCTGTACCTGGAGGCCCGACTAACAACACACCTTTAGGAATTTTCGCGCCTAAGTTGGTGTATTTGGTCGCATTCTTCAGGAAATCGACAATTTCTTCGAGTTCGACTTTGGCTTCATCTACTCCAGCCACATCAGGGAATTTTACCCCAGTGCTACCTTCAGAATAAATCCG
The DNA here is from genome assembly GCF_014698045.1 of Aulosira sp. FACHB-615. GTDB lineage: Bacteria > Cyanobacteriota > Cyanobacteriia > Cyanobacteriales > Nostocaceae > Nostoc_B. The sequence goes on along the minus strand of NZ_JACJSE010000027.1, from coordinate 72,059 downwards.
GGCTTTGCTTTTACCAACAGTGAGTGCAGCCGGGCCACCACCTTGGCGATTAATTAAAAAGCCCCAAATCCCAAAGAATATTAATGGTGGCGCAACCCAACTCAAAAGAGTTCCTATCCAAGCATTTTGGTCTGGGAGTGGTGCAGCAAACTCAACCTTATTCTCGCGCAGAATCTTCGGTAAATCTAAATCTAGGGCTACAGGCGTGGTGGCAAATACCTGTTCAGTCGTTTTGCCATCGGGGGTTTGTGCTTTAATAGTGTATTCAATGCGATCGCCTCCCACTACAGCACGGTCTACTTTACCTTGCTGAACTAGTGCCACAAAGTCACTATAAGGCACTTGTGGCAATCGTGGCCCAAAGAAACTAGGAACAATAAAATTAAGCAGTAATAACAGAGTCAGTAGTATTAGTAAGCTACCACCAAACTGCCTCACTCTTGGCGGTTTGATAGGATTTTGGTTATTTTTTTCTACAGGCATTTTGATTTATCCTTAATTAATTTTTTGCCAAAAGTCCAGCGTCAATATTTTTTCTTTTTACTTTTGCCTTTTGACTTTTGCCTTGTTCTACTAGCCTCTAGTTTGTGTACTTATGTGAATATTGTAGAGAGTCTGCCTTTGAGCTTATATTCGGGTATACCCTACAGAAAAAGGTGAATTGCCGTACTGCTATGCCAAACCAGTTAATTTTTATTGCCAAACTGCTTGTACTGTCAGCTTTGTTATCTGCGGCGATTAAGTATATTTTGCCAAGTGTGCCACTTCCGGCGACAACTGCCAATGCCTTAATTTTAGTGTTGTCACCGACTGTAATTATAGCGATCGCTTTATTCTGGCGATTTCAAACAAAAACAAATTTAACTTAAATCGTCTAGGCGTTATTGCTAAAATCAGCTAACCTAACTGCATCACCAACAGCCGGGAGTTAACCTGTGAATCTTGGTCAATGGATCGGTTTAATCGCCATAATTCTTTCTTTATACATTTTGTGGCAAATCAAAGAAGTTTTGTTGCTGATGTTTGCCGCCGTAGTGTTAGCCAGTACTTTAAATCGGTTAGCCAAACGTTTCCAAAACTTAGGAATTAAGCGCGGTTTTGCTGTCATCATTTCAGTGGCTCTCTTTTTTGCTGCGGTGGTGGGTTTTTTCTTGTTGATTGTGCCACCTTTTGCCCAACAATTTCATGAGTTAACTTACCGGGTTCCCCAAGGTTTAGAACGCTTTAATAGTTGGCTGGATGAAATGAAAACCAGGGTTCCTAGCCAATTAGTCCCCTACATACCCGATCTCAACAGTTTAATTCAGCAGGCACAGCCTTTTATTAATCGTGTTTTGGGAAGTTCCTTTGCCTTTGTCTCCAGTTCTTTAGAAGTTGTTCTAAAGGTTTTGTTGGTGCTGGTGTGGACAGGAATGCTGTTAGCTGATCCTGTAGCTTACCGCCGAGTTTTTATTCGCGTGTTTCCTTCTTTTTATCGCCGTCGGGTAGATGGCATTTTAGATAAATGCGAACTTTCACTGCAAGGATGGGTGACAGGTGCGCTGATTGCGATGGGTGTCGTCGGTTTGATGAGTGTGGTTGGCTTATCAGTTTTGGGTGTAAAAGCAGCCTTGGCTTTAGCTGTGTTGGCAGGATTTTTAAATTTAATACCCAATCTTGGCCCGACACTGAGTTTAGTCCCCGCAATGGCGATCGCTTTATTAGATGCTCCTTGGAAATCTGTTGCTGTTTTGATTCTCTACTTTTTTATTCAACAAACTGAAAGTAATTTTATTACACCTTATGTCATGGCACAACAAGTTTCATTGTTACCCGCCGTGACTTTAATTTCTCAACTATTTTTTGTGACATTCTTCGGCTTTTTAGGCTTATTTTTAGCTTTGCCTTTAACAGTTGTTGCTAAAATTTGGGTACAAGAAGTTTTAATCAAAGATGTATTAGACCAATGGGGAACTCACCACTCTAAAGAAACAGAGGTGGTGATAGTTTGTAACCCTCCTAATAATCATGATGAGTTGTATGAGGAAAATCCCCCTACTTCTGTAGATGAGAATTTGCCTCAAGAAGATTAATTTACCAGAATTTAATATTTCTCTGGTTGCCAATGAGGATTAGTGAGACTGGTCAGAATATGGTCTTGCCACTTGCCGTTAATTAATAAATAGTCTCTGGCATATCCTTCAACCACAAAGCCTAAACGTTTGAGGACATTGCCGCTACGTTGGTTATGTGGCATATAATTTGCCATAATGCGATGAAAATTTAAATCATCAAATACATATTGAATTGCGGCTTTTAATCCTTCTGTCATGTAGCCTTTACCTTGCTGATGTTCGGCTAGGCTATAACCTACATAACAAAAATGGGCGGCTCCCCGAATAAAATTATTAAAATTAATTGTACCAATAATAATTTTAGGATTTTTGCGAGGAAATATAAATAATTTTAAAGATTGGTCATGAATAAATTCTAAAAATGTATTTTCTAGTTGATATTGCCAATACTCTTCTGTAAAAAAACCATCCCCCCATTTAGGATAAAAAGGAGTTAGATAAGATTTGTTGTCTAAAAAATATTTTAGGATTTGGGGAATATCTTCTTTGATGGCAATGCGTAATAATAAGCGATCGCTAGTAATAATTGGCAATTCCGAGTGCATACAAACTTGACCGGCTTGATAACTGATGGCTACAGTATTTTATTCTGGCTGTTTGCGGTTGTGAGTACCAAACAGTAAAACTGTTATAACAAGATTTAGCAGAGTTAGCATTTTCGAGATTTTGTCTACCTTGTCTACTCTGTCTCCCTTGTCTCCCGTATTCAGAGATTATAAAAGAGCGATCGCCCTCCACCAGGTGATAAAATTCGGTAAATTAGGCGATCGCATTTTGAATATATTCAATTCTTTAATAGCTCAGAGCCAGTTGTAACTTCAGGTAGTCCACAAAATCTACAAGTTCTGTCTCCGAGAGATGGTAGCGTGATTTCTTGCCATATTTTTGCTGTAAATACTCTCTCCCTTGCTGGGGAGTCCAATTTAACTGTGATAAATATGCGTTGGTTTTAGCAATAAAATCAGCACGAATTTCTGCTGTAACTTCATTATTCAGTATTTCTCTTGTGTCTGAAGTTACAGTTTTTGTACCGTTAATTTTCAGACTTACTTGTTTTCCTAAAACTTGCCAGTCTATTTCCTTATGTCCATCCCAACTTACGCCTACAGAGCGATAAGTCACTGGATGATAAATTGTACAAAATACTATGGCTTTTTCCCCTGGACTCACCGCAATTGTTAGTGGCTGAAGCAATTGTTCATAGCTTAAGGCCTCAAGTGAGAGCAGTAAACCCTTGGAGAAATAAGACTCACTTCCTGAACGAATAATATAAGGCTTATCTGCCAAAATATGTAAATCTGTTTTTTCACTTTTTCCCTGAGAAGTTTCTACTATTTTGTTAACTTCTATTTCCGTAATCACCCCTGTTAACGCTCTGTCATAAATGGGTATTTGTTTACCATCATCAGAAAGCATATACCAACAATGATCACTTTCTTTACTCACAAATACATACTGAGGTTTTGGGATAGAGCCGAACCCTAATTTAATGTCCATATTCTAGGAGAATATTTATGCAACTAAATTGTCAACAAGCAATTAGTTTTATAATTCCCTAGTTAGTTGGTTGATTAACAACCTTGCACCAAAAACAGATCCAAATATAGCAATCCTATTTGATGTGTAAAAATCGAGAGGCTCAGATCCCCGACTTCTTCAAGAAGTCGGGGATCTTTGAGTTTACGAATGATTTAGGACTGCTATAGGAATACGGTTTGATTCCTGAATCTAGTTGTGTAAGCAGGGAGTAGGGAATGGGGAGTAGAGAGTCGGAAAGACGGCTGATCTGGGCGTACTGATTTTTTTCAGAAATCAAATATGAGTCCTACATATCACAAGTCATGTTACTCAATCCTGTCCTTTCCTTTATATGGCTTCGATTTTTACGAGGTACAGCAACTGATTGAAAAAAGTAATGAATAATGAGTCAGAAATTGACTTATTACTCACTACTTACTACTCATTACTTAATTTCAAAAGTTCTGTAATAATAGTCTTCAGGCTAAACTTTCAGGTTCTACACCTAAAGCTCTTAATTGTTCAGCCAGCAATTGCATTTTTTGTTCTGTTTGGATACGTAGCTGACGCTCAAAATTTAATTGTGCTTCGATTTCGTAAATGCGTTCTTCGGGGGTGAGTATCTTTTGTCCTTCCTCGTTATACCAATACAACCATTCTCGTGCAAGACCTTGATATATTCCCCGTTCTAGACCAATTCCTAAACCAATTTCTGGTAGCCAAACCGGGTTTCCTGGTATTAAGAAATACTCCCCGTCCTGTAATTGATAAACTTCCAGAGGGGGCTTTTTCTTTCGCAGAGGTTTGTAGATAACGTAGTATAAAACACCCAATTCTTTAGCGTAAAATTCTTTTCTGGTACTGTATTCACCATGACTGATTTGAGAAACGACCTCTAGTGCTAAAACTGGTGGTTGTTTTTCTTCCCACATTACATAACTCAGGCGTAAGTCACCATCAATAAAGCGTTTAACCCCCACACTGAGAAACGCATCAGGCGCGATCGCAGCTTTTTTTGGGTCGTAATAAATTCCCATCTTTAAGCCAAAAAACCAATCCCAACGCTCAGACCACACAAAGGCGAGTGTCGATTTTAGCAAGCTGGGAATTAAATCTTGTAGTTCATTATCCACAGGTGTATCCTCTGAGTCTGGTAGCTCTTCGGAAGATGGCAAACAGTGTAACGGGTTGTAGTTTAACATGAGTGGTCTGAGTAGATGCGATTTCTAGAAAGATTTTAGAAAATAATGGAATTTTGATATATGTAGATATCGCAAAGTTTTCATATCTAAATTATTACTTTAGTTGTATATAGGACTCATATTTGATTTGGGAAAAAAATCAGTACACTCAGATCAGGCTTCTTTCCTACTCCCGACTCCCCATTCCCTATTCCCTACCTACACAAATAAATTCAGAAATCAAACCGGATTACTATAGCAGCCCTATAAAGCATTTCTCTCTCCTCTCTACGTTCTCTGTTCCTCTGTGGTTCGTTAACAAGTTTATAGAGTTTGGTATCTGATATCTCTTGTTCATTTCTCAAATAGGACTGCTATATAAAAAAGGCGAGTATCAAACCCGCCTGAAAAAATAATTGTATTTATCAATTGCTGACTAATTACCAATTGTTGGCGCATTCAATGAAAGCTTTGGTGCTTCTTCTTTTTCCTGTGCCAAAGTTGGTACAGAATCGCGCAATCTTGCTGTCAATTGTACGGTTGTAGCGTCGTAAATTTGAGTCAGCAATTTAGGATAGAACCCGATACCAATAATTGGTACTAGCAAACAAGCAATGATAAAGACTTCGCGGGGTTCGGCATCGATAAGTTTCTGGTGCGAAACCAATTCTTCGTTTTCTTTGCCGTAGAAAATTTCCCGCAACATTGATAGCAAATAAATTGGGGTTAAAATTACACCCACTGCCATCAAAAAGACTACGATAACTTTGAAGGTAGAGCTATAAGCATCGCTAGTGGCAAAGCCCACAAATATCATTAATTCTGCTACGAAACCGCTCATTCCTGGCAATGCTAAAGAAGCCATTGAACAGGTAGTGAACATAGCAAAAATTTTCTGCATCCGCTTACCAACACCGCCCATTTCATCCAGCATTAGGGTGTGTGTGCGATCGTAGGTTGCACCAACCAAGAAGAACAAACTCGCCCCAATTAAGCCATGCGACACCATTTGTAATACTGCACCACTCAAGCCCAAATCAGTGAAGGAGGCGATACCAATAGTCACAAAGCCCATGTGGGAAATTGAGGAGTAGGCAATTTTGCGCTTGAGGTTTCGCTGGGCAAAGGATGTCAGGGCGGCGTAGATAATGTTAACTACCCCTAAAATGACGAGAACTGGGGCAAAATACGCATGGGCATCGGGCAGCATTTGGGCATTCATCCGAATCAAGGCGTAACCGCCCATTTTCAAGAGAATACCAGCCAGTAACATGTGTACGGGTGCTGTTGCTTCACCGTGGGCATCGGGTAGCCAGGTATGCAGGGGAATGATGGGTAATTTGACGGCGTAGGCAATCAAAAAGCCAGCATAGAGTAACAACTCAAAATTGAGGGCGTAATCTTTGAGGCCGAGAGAGTGCATATCAAAGGTGACTGTATCGCCATAAAAGGCCATCGTCAACGCGCCGACCAAAATAAACAGCGAACCGCCAGCTGTGTACAAAATAAACTTGGTCGCTGCGTATTGCCGCTTTTTACCACCCCAAATTGCCAACAGCAGGTAAACCGGAATCAATTCCAGTTCCCACACCAAGAAAAACAGCAACATATCCTGCACAGCGAAGACGGCAATTTGTCCGCCATACATCGCCAGGATTAAAAAGTAAAATAGCCTGGGTTTGAGGGTGACAGGCCAAGCTGCTAGTATTGCCAGGGTAGTAATGAATCCAGTCAAAATAATTAGGGGCATGGATAAGCCATCTGCCCCTACTGACCACTTCAAATCTAGTTGTGGTACCCAGGCATAACTTTCAACTAGCTGCAAATCTGGGTTAGAGAAGTCGTACCCGGTATAAAAGGCGTAGACAATCAGCGCGAAGTCTATCAACCCGACAATCAGGGAATACCAACGCACTGTTTTACCATCTTTATCCGGGATAATCGGAATCAAGAGTGATGCCGCAATCGGCAAGAGGATAATTGTCGTCAGCCACGGGAAATTAGCTGTATTCATCACAATTTGTCTACAATCAAAATCATGTTTATCAAGGAAGCCCTAGCTATTAAGTAGCAGCTTTTTGGGGATTTGGCATTCCTTGTTAGGTTGATTTAATTAAGTGGACAATCCCCATTTGTGGTTGTGGTAGTATTTTTTAACTTTAGCGGTGACTCAGTATCGGTGAGAATACCCGCTTTCAGCCAGCAGTTTATCTAAAATTTTAGGACTGCGATCGCACCCTTTTATAAAAATTCGTAATTCGTAATTCACAATTCGTAATTAAGACCGTTGGCAGATTCAACTCTCTGCCCTTAAGTAAACGGGAATTGTCATGATAAATTCAGCACCTTTTCCTGGAGAGGAAATACATTCTAAAGACCCTTGATGTCTGTTAGTAATAATTTGGTAACTAATAGACAAACCCATCCCTGTTCCTTTACCTATAGGTTTACTTGTAAAAAATGGGTCAAATATTTTTTGTCTGACTTCATCTGACATCCCCACACCATTATCGATGATGCTGATTTTGACTTGTGTGGAATTTGGCATAGCTGTACGAATGTAAATAGTTGGTGTTAGCTGCTGGACATTTTCTTCTAACGCATCAATCGCATTCAGCAAAATATTCATAAATACTTGGTTGAGTTGCCCAGCATAACATTCAACTAAAGGTAAATTACCATATTCCTTAATGACTAAAATCTTGGGTCTATCTGTTTTAGATGCCAGACGATGCTCTAAAATCATTAAAGTACTATCCAGACCCTGATGTATATCAGCAGCTTTTAAATCAGATTCATCCAGACGAGAAAAGCTGCGGAGAGAAGCGACAATCTCGCTGATGCGATTTGCTCCAACTGTCATTGAAGAATAAAGTTTTGGCAAATCCTCGACTAAAAATTCTAAATCACAATTTTCAGCTTCTTCTTGAATTTCTAAGTCTGGTTCTGGATAATGAGATTGGTAAAGTTTCAGGATGTTGAGCAAATTTTGAGTATATTGATAGGCATGTTTGAGATTGCCAAAAATAAAACTCACTGGGTTATTGATTTCATGAGCAACCCCCGCAACTAGTTGTCCCAAAGAAGACATTTTTTCCGTTTGAATCAGTTGCAATTGTGTATGTTGTAATTCCTCTAAAGCTTGTTCTAATTCCTTGGCTTTTTGACTGAGTTCTGCTTCTGTTTGTTTACGCGCAGTAATATCATTACGAATGGCTACATATTGTTGGGGTTTGCCTTGCTCATCTAACAAAGGCACAATTGTCGTATCTACCCAATAATAAGTGCCATCCTTAGCTAAATTTTTCACTTCGCCTTTCCAGACTTTCCCCTGGCTAATAGTGAACCACATCTCTTGAAAAAACTCTTGGGAATGATAGCCAGAATTGATAATTCTATGGGTTTTCCCAATTAGTTCTGCTGGTTGATATTGGGAAATTTGACAAAACTTATCATTCACATATTCAATCATCCCTTTATTGTTAGTTACCGCAACAATTGATGATTGATCTAAAGCAAATTTGATATCTGCTACTTCTTTGAGCGATTTTTTGAGCGTGATTTCTGTTTGTTTACGCGCAGTAATATCATTACGAATAGCTACATATTGCTGGGGTTTACCTTGCTCATCTAAAACAGGTACAATTGTTGTATCTACCCAATAATATGTGCCATCCTTTGCCAAATTTTTAACTTCTCCTTTCCATACCCTTCCCTGGCTAATAGTTAACCACATCTCTTGAAAGAACTCTTGGGAGTGATAGCCAGAATTGATAATTCTATGGGTTTTGCCGATTAGTTCTGCTGGTTGATATTGAGAGATTTGACAAAAATTATCATTCACATATTCAATCATCCCTTTATTGTTAGTTACGGCAATAATCGATGATTGGTCTAAAGCGAATTTGATATCTGCTAATTCTTTCAGGGATTTTTTGAGAGTGATTTCTGCTTGTTGGTGGGCAGTAACATAAGTATTTTTATGACTTGTAATATCTTCAACGATAGACAAAACACCAGTCACATTTCCTTGACAATCCACTACAGGAGTGTGATGCCACTCGCAAGTAATCATTTTGCCATCTTTCGTGAAATTATTATTAGTACAGTAATTTCCTCCATGTTGTTTGATTAATGCAGTCATTAACTGATTGACATCTTCTCTAGGAATACTAGGTAAGAGAATTTCTCCAATATGAACATTGAGTACATCTGATTTACTGTACCCAAAGATACGTTCAGCCGCCGGATTCCAGTCTAAAACCTCAAAATCTATATTCCATTGAATAATTCCTAACGGATGATACTCAACCAACGCAAATAATTTCTGCTGAGTATCTTGAAGTGATTTTTGTGTATTCTCTAAATCTGTTATGAGATGATCTCGCTGCTGACAACAAGTTGGTAGCTCTTGATACTTAGATTCAAGCAACATAGTGATTAATCTCCAGCCCAGTTAAAAGAGGGAAAACAAGTAAATTGCGATATTCTTAGTATTAATATTGCCCAAATCAGTCTGGGTAATTTACTTGTGTGGCGAAGACTGTTGATTGATACCAAGCAGGAAGTCTGGGACTATACGAACAAAGCCTGCTTACGCAGGCTAACTCTCATTAATACCTTTTATAGCATTACACTACAAGTATCATATCAGGTGAGTTAAAAGCAGGTATTGTGGATATTGAGTTAAGCAAATTTTGACTATCCTAACTCACCCGATAGACTAAAAATAGATGGGCATTTATGCACCAATCAATTATTTAGTTGTTGACTAAGCTTTCTTTTCTTGCACTAGAGCATTAATTTTGGAATTAATAGCTTTTAATACATCTTTGGTTTCATCAATTGTCAGGGTTTCATTTTTGGAAACTTTGCCCTTCAAGCTTCTGTAAGAGGCAATTGATGAATCAAAACTTTCAGTTGATGCACTTGGATCAGCTGCTAAAACATCTTTCTTTTCTTGTACTGCGGCATTAATTTTTGCGTTAATAACCCCTAAAGCGCCTTTGACTTCATCTGTTGTCAGGGTTTCATTTTTGGAAACTTTGCCCTTTAAGCTTCTGTAAGATGCGATCGCAGCATCAACATCTTGAGTTTGTGTACCAGCATCAAAGGCAAGATACTGTGTAGCTCCAAAGTCTACAGAAACAGCAAGAGCGTTAGGTGGTGTTAACAACAAACCGCAAACTGTAACTAGCAATACCAGTGAGTAAGCCACAAGATTTTTCAGAGATGTAAAGAGTTTCATTTTTTTATACTCTCTATGACAGTAAGATTACCCCACGCATACTAAAGCCATGTCGGGAAAATACATCAAAAATTTAAGATATTTTTAATAAAAAAGCATATTATTCGGAATTGCATACTGTACAAAGCGAGTATCTTGTGTATTAACGTAAATACGTTGTTTCAGACTTTAATTAATCTTCTTTGATTGAGTGCGTAGACGTAGCCCGCCGTAAGCTTCGCTAAAATATCATTCAAAAATCCAGCTATCAACCTGTAAACTTTACCTGTTATTTTGGCTTTGCTGTCAATATCTAAGTCTTGATTATTAGGATTTACACACAAAAATTTTCTATGAAAATTGGGCTTATGAGTGCGGTGTGTAGAGGTTTTGGATACATACACATACTACTTGGCTCAGAGACTGCCAAATAAAAAGATATACCATCGCTGTGTAAGAAAAATATCATCTCTCGAAATTGGATTTTGCCTGCGATCGCCTAGTCTAACCGGAGCATTGCTCAAAATCTCTGATGCTGCTCAGTTATTCTTAAAAAGAAGGATCATACATCCATCAAAGGATAGTACAAATGCAAATTACCATTGAAATACCCGATGACATTGCCCATCAACTCGCTAATACCCCTGACCAACTTTCTCGCCGCGCCTTAGAATCGCTGGTAGTGGAAGCTTATCGCCATCGGCAAATTTCTACTGCTCAAGTTCAACGTCTGTTAAATCTTTCTTCTCGACTAGCTACCGATGCTTTTCTTAAAGCCTATGAAGCTTACCAAGCCTACACCTTAGCTGACTTAGAGCAAGATTTGCAAGCTATTGATCAAGCGATGACTCAGCCATGATAGTTGTTTGCGATACTTCACCTTTGTGCTATCTCATCTTGATTGAGTGTATTGAAATTCTGCCTCAACTTTTCGGTCGCATTATCATCCCTAATGCTGTCTGCACAGAACTTCTTGCCGAAGGTTCTTACATCCAAGTTCAAAACTGGATTACCCAATCTCCAAGCTGGTTAGAGATTCAAACTACCACGCCCCTATTACCTAACTTATCTAGCAAACTTGGTATGGGTGAGCAAGAAACCATTTCTCTGGCTGTTCAACTCAACGCTGCCCTAGTGATCTTAGATGATCTGGATGCTCGACAAGCAGCGATCGCACAAGGTCTTAATGTTACAGGTTTACTTGGTGTTCTTTATCGTGCAGGAACCCAAGATATAATCGATTTTCCTAACACCATTTCTAAATTGCAATTAACCACCTTTCGTGCATCTTCTGCTCTCATCCAAAGTTTTTTAGATCGTTATTACCAAGAACAAGGTTAATCTTGCGATACGCAAGAACTCTCTCAAAATTTTTAGGCCTAAAAAAAGAGCCTAAATTCAGACTCTCAAAAATGAAAAACTGAAGGGTGGACAGTCGCCCACCCTAAAAAATCAGGTAATGCCAAAAACGATCACCAAGCCCAAAACTGCGCCAAACACAATCAAGGCATAGAATTGAACGCGACCATTTTCTAAATATTTCAGCCCTTCGCCACTGACTAGGGTGAAAAAGCCTGTGAGGTTAACAGCACCATCAACAACGCGGAAGTCAACTTCCATGACTTGTCTAGCTAGGCGACGCAAGCCGAGGACAAAGACACGATGGTAAATGTCATCAAAGTACCACTTGTTGAGGGATAGCTCGTACAAAGGCTTAATTTTAGCAGCGATCGCAGCAGGGTCAATTTTCCGTTGCAAGTACATCAAGGAAGCCAAGGTAATCCCAATCAAGGAAATTCCCACAGAAGCCCCCGCCATAATATAAAATTCCGTCGGCTCAAATTCGGCGGCTTTTTCTAAAACTTCAGCGAGAGTTTCGTTAGGTGAGTAAATAAATTCCTCGAAATAATTAGCAAAGGGAGTTCCTACCAAACCAATCAAAATTGAAGGTACAGCCAACACTAATAATGGCAAGGTCATTGTCCACGGTGATTCATGGGGAGAATCGCTGTGATGACCATGAGAACCATGATGGTCTCCTGTTGCGGCTAGTTCACCATGTTTCATCGCCCCAGGGCCAAAATTCGGGGCTGGTTCTTCAGCTTCTAATTCCAGAATGATGGTTGATGCTTTCTTAAGTTTGGCTTTGATTTTCTCGTCAGTACCCCGGAATTTGCCTTCAAATGTCATGAAATACATTCTAAACATATAAAAAGCAGTGATTCCCGCCGTTAGCCAGCCAATGATCCACAAAAATGGATTAGCAGCAAAAGCCTTACCGAGAATTTCATCTTTTGACCAAAAACCTGCAAACGGAGGCATCCCGGAAATTGCCAAGCAGCCAATCAAAAAGGTAATAGCTGTGATGGGCATATATTTCCGCAGTTTGCCCATCAGTCGCATATCTTGGGCTAAAGCAGGGTCATGGCCAACGACTCCTTCCATCCCGTGAATCACAGAACCGGAACCCAAGAACAGCATCGCCTTGAAGTAAGCGTGAGTCATCAGATGGAATAAGCCAGCACTGTAAGCACCTACGCCCATCGCCATCACCATGTAACCTAATTGGGAAATGGTGGAGTAGGCCAAGCCTTTTTTGATGTCGTTTTGCGTAATTGCAATTGTCGCCCCTAAAAATGCTGTAAATGCCCCAGTAAAGGCAATTACGTTCATCGCGGCGGGGACATGTTCAAACACAGGGTACATCCGGGCTACCAGAAATACACCTGCTGCCACCATTGTGGCGGCGTGGATTAAGGCGGAAATTGGTGTCGGGCCTTCCATTGCATCTGGTAGCCAGACATGGAGGGGGAACTGGGCTGATTTAGCAACAGGGCCGAGGAAAACCAAAATCGCAAACAGTATGGCGAGGAAATTGCTGATTGTTCCTGATTGCACCAGTTGGGCGAGGCGATCGCCCATGATATGAAAATCAAAGCTACCGGTTGCCCAAAACAGGCCTAAAATCCCCAATAATAAGCCAAAGTCACCAACGCGGTTGGTGACAAATGCTTTTTGACAGGCATCGGCGGCTGACTTGCGATCGTACCAAAAGCCGACCAGCAAGTAGGAACACATCCCTACCAGTTCCCAGAAGATATAAATTTGCACTAAGTTGGGACTGACCACCAGACCCAACATTGAGGAGCCAAATAAGCTCAGATAAGCGTAAAACCTTACATATCCTGGATCATGTGCCATATAGCCATCGGTATAGACCATGACTAAAAAGGCTACGGTTGTCACAATTACCAGCATAAGGGCTGTCAGGTGGTCAATTGTATAGCCCATGCTCAGGTGAAAATTCCCTGCTGCTGCCCATTCCAAAGTCCGCAGATAAGTCGGGTGTCCTTGAATTTGACTCCACAGCAAGGCAAACGACAAGCCCATCGCTGCTCCCATCAAGGAGATAATCAACGCAGCGTTGAGTTGCCGCAGGCGGTTCGTCACCTGATTGATCGAAATTAATCCCAAACCGACCAGCATCGCCCCTAAAAGAGGGAACACCGGAATCAGCCAGGCATATTCATAGATTGCTTCCATCACTGACGCATAATTTGAGAATTCTTGACTAGCTTAGGACAGTTTTGCGGCGGCTGTCTTCCGCAGGCAACTGTCCTGGTCGGAACTGTTAATAATTGTGACACACACCCCTGATGATAAAATACCCCACCCAAAGGTAATTGGGCGGGGTAATTAAGCATGGTTTTAGATTTGGCTGAAGTCAATAGCATCTTTCACTAATGATCATCAACTATTGACCATTGACAAATCACGCTATATTATGCAGTCCGACATTCTAAATCGGCTGTTTGGGAGTGGTTGTATGTTTTAGAACAGTTGGTGTAAGTGAGCTTGATTTCTTCTAGAGCCAGACGTAAATCGTCTCTGCCACGAAAACCTTCTAGGCGATGTCGGATAATGCCGTTTTCTACTAAAAGTAAAGTAGGTAGTGACTTGAGACGATAAGTATTGGATAGTTTGAAGTTTTCATCTGCATTCACTCCCACCAATTTAATTTGCTCCCCGCATTGAGATTTAAATTGCAATAACAAAGGGTGGATGATACGGCATAGGCCGCACCAAGGTGCTTCAAAATTCACTAAAACAGGTACTGGAGATTCTAAAACTTCTTGAGTAAATGTCCGCTCACTAACCGACAACACCATGATGCCTCGAAAATTATAGGGTTTTAATATCAAACTAGCTATCAGCAGGAAGAATTGGCAACTTAGTCAGCACCTATCTATGAGTTAGCATTCAGGATTTAAGATGATTAAAAAATTACTGCCGCTTTGATTTTAACTCTGATAAAAAAGCCAGCACGACTTTCACGGTGGCCTTTAGATTTTTTTAACTCCTGATTGCCGCTTTCATCGAGGGTGTTGAGAAGACTGTGCCATGAAAATCTCAACTAAGACTTATGACCAGCGACTTACCACTATATGAAGATCAAACTGGTTAAGCTTCCCCCCACTGACAACTATTTGATTTGATCCTACATTGATTTGGCAGCAATTGATAAGCTGAAATTGGCATTTACGCAGATTTTTTGTTGATAGCTGGGATCAGTAAAAATCACCATTCTATTTTACTAGTTGCTACGATCAACAGTGGATGTAACCACCACAGTAGACCAACAAAAATTGCTACTCCTAAATAAGCAGGGCGGATAAATTCTGGCCATTTCAGAGACTGACGACCATCCAGAATAGCTTGGAAAGGGATGATGGAAGTTCTTTGTTTGACAAGTTCAAAAGCTTCGCCGTAGCGTTGGGATAAGCGGCGATCGCCATGCCAAACTCCAAATAGGTGATGTAAGACTAATCCCAAAGATGTGACTAAAGTAAAGCTTGTCCCTAACCACAGCGTATGGGCGAAACACCAAATAACTTGTCCTACCATCTGGGGATGACGGGTAATACGGATAATCCCAGTTTCATACAAATGAACTTGGGGCTTTTGAATAGCAGCAATTTCTAGTAGATTGAAGGTGGCAGGATACAAAAATAAAAACGAAATTGCTGACAACACCCAAACTACAGCTTGTATTCCTGGGACTCCTTGTACCTGCCAAAGTTGCCAGCCGTCATAACGATGGTTAAAAAAGTAAGTAATTAAGATGACAGCCAACGGTAAACTAACTAATGCAAACAAAATGCGATAAAGCCTTGCTCCTATGTGCTTCTCAGCCAATGGACGTAGCGCAGCCCCGCCACTGTGGGCGATCGCAAAAGCAAATTGTAACCCCAACATGACAAAATGACTGGGAGTAAACAAAGGATTAGGCATCGTAGACATGGGTGAAGTTATTTAAACAAAAGTTAATACAGTACAACCAATAACACAAAGTATTCAACAGGGGACTTGCGCGAAGATGCAGTAGTACTGTTTTTTTTCGAGTCAAGTCTTCCGATTTGAAGATGGAATAAATCATTTTTTACTTTTTGGTGATCAAAGCCGATGTATTGCCAACTCTGCTCCTTTCAAAGTTTGTGGGTTGAACCTTATGTCTGACCTTCCTTTCACTTTAGATCAGTTACGTATCCTGAAAGCGATCGCACAAGAAGGGAGCTTCAAGCGTGCTGCTGATAGCTTGTATGTCTCCCAACCTGCCGTGAGTTTGCAAGTGCAGAACCTGGAACGGCAACTAGATGTCCCTTTATTTGACCGTGGCGGCCGTCGCGCCCAATTAACCGAAGCTGGACATCTATTGTTAAGTTACGGCGAAAAAATCCTCAGTCTGTGCCAAGAAACCTGTCGCGCCATTGAGGATCTACAAAATCTCCAAGGTGGGACTTTAATTGTCGGTGCATCTCAAACCACCGGGACTTATTTATTACCCCGGATGATTGGCATGTTTCGCCAAAAATATGCCGATGTGGCAGTGCAACTGCACGTCCACTCAACTCGCCGCACTGCTTGGAGTGTCGCCAACGGCCAAGTTGATTTAGCCATTATCGGTGGGGAAATTCCTGGTGAATTAGCCGAATCTTTGGAAATTATTCCTTACGCTGAAGATGAGTTAGCCCTGATTTTGCCAGTATTTCATCCCTTTGCTAAACTTGAAACCATTCAAAAAGACGACTTATATAAATTACAATTCATCGCTTTAGATTCTCAATCCACTATTCGCAAAGTCATCGATCAAGTACTAGCACGTTGCGAAATTGATACCAGACGTTTCAAAATCGAAATGGAACTCAATTCCATCGAAGCCATCAAAAATGCCGTACAGTCAGGATTGGGGGCGGCTTTCGTCTCGACATCCGCCATTGCCAAAGAGTTACAAATGGGTGTACTGCACTGCTCACCCATCGAAGGCGTGATTGTTAAACGCACACTCTGGCTGATTTTTAATCCCAACCGGTATAGATCCAAAGCCGCAGAAGCATTCAGCCAGGAAATATTACCCCAGTTTGCAACTCCAGGATGGAACCAAGACCTGATAAAATTGTCACAAAAAAAGCTAGTAGCAAATACATTTGATGTAGCAACACCCAGTTCCTCTGACGAGGGCTGATACTTGTCAATAGTCAATAGTCATTAGTTAAGGGCTACAGGCTATTGACTATTCACTGTGGACTATTGACTAAAAACTAACATGGAAGCTTACTGCACTCGTCCACGCTGCCCCCGCCCAAAAAATTATTTTGCCGACCTAGATGATGTGTCAACCCTCAAAACAGCGCAGCAAAAATATTGCGCTACCTGTGGTATGCCACTCATCCTTGATGGGAGATATATGTCTACCAAATTACTGGGTCGGGGAGGATTTGCCTCTGCCTTTCTCGCACGCGATCGCCGCATTCCAGGAATTCGCGCCTGTGTAGTCAAACAGTTCCAACCGGCGGAAAATGTTAGTGCTAATCAACTGCGAATCGCTCAACAATTATTTGAAAGAGAAGCAGATGTCTTAGCCGAAATTGGCCGAGAACACGAACAAATTCCAGAACTCTACGCTTTTTTCCAAATTACTGTTCCTAGTTTTACTCAACCCAATTACGAAGAACAGTTTTTTTACTTAGTCCAAGAATATATTGATGGTCTGAATCTTGAGGAAGAATTAACCCAAAAGGGGAAATTTTCGGAAGCAGAAATTTTATATATGTTGCAGGAAATTCTCAAAATCCTCAAGTTTGTCCATGATAAAAATATTATTCATCGAGATATCAAGCCATCGAATATTATGCGCCGCCAAGATGGGAAATTATTTCTCTTAGATTTTGGCGCAGTCAAGCAAGTGACAAATGTGGCATCAGGGACAGTCGCCTCATCAACGGGAATTTATTCCGCCGGATTTGCCCCCCCAGAACAAATGACAGGAAATCAAGTATTTCCCTGTACAGATTTATATGCCTTGGCTGTAACTGCTGTGACTTTACTCACCAGTCAACCAACCACCCAGTTATTCGACCCACTAATTAACCAGTGGACTTGGCGATCGCATGTGGATATTGACCCCCGACTAGCCAATGTTTTAGATAAAATGCTGTTGCCTGCTGTCAGTCAACGTTTTCAATCCGCCGAGGAAGTACTCAAAGAACTGTTTCCGCAGTTCATCCCCCCAACTACACTCACAAATACACCAACTCAACCGCCCCTTATACAGCCACCTGCAACTTTTTCGACCACAGAGTTATTATCAGGGGCTGCTGTGAGCGGTTTTGAAGGTGCATTAATAGCGATCGCTCTCTCTAGTCTGATATCACCCATGATCGCTTTCACTATTGCCATCGTGATTTTGAGTGGGATGATTTTTGCTCAAACTCGACGCTGGATTAAAACCACAAATTTATTAATTGTGGCAGTAATATCTTTTGCGATCGTTCTTTTTGTTCCTGCCTTGCAAGCAGGAATGGATATTCAACAAATAGTAATATTAGGAATTGCCGGCAGTTTAATAGCTATTGCCGTAACCACACTATTTCAACTTATATATAAATTATTGTCTATTATGTTTTAAATAAAATACAGTAAAAGTCTATGTTTACTGTACTGCCAGTAATTTCAGGAATCTCATCTCCTTACTGTGTAGCATATTTCGTACCAATAAAATGGCAACTAGGAAATTAGAGTTTAATCAAACTTTAACCTAGCGTTACCCATAAAATGAGAAATTACTTTCAGGGTAAGAAAACTACACCACCAACTATGACACAACAACATAGAACTAACGAGACTAAAGTTTTGGTTCTAACACTAGCAATCACCTTGGGGCTAGTAGGTGGTTTGTTGTGGTGGTTTTCTCACAGCTATGGCATCAAAGGCAGTTATCTCACAAGAACAAGGGTAGAAACACCAAGTACAGATACCTTCTCGCAAATACCGGATGTCCCGACGGGGTTATTTAGTTATGGGGGTAGCACTACTTGGGCTCCGATCCGCCAGCAGGTAGATTCAGCCGTGTCCATTGTCTGGCCCAAATTTCAACTACGTTACACCGAGCCGATAGAAGCTGCACCCGGTTCTGGGACTGGAATTAAGATGCTGCTAGGTAATCAGTTAGCATTTGCTCAATCTTCTCGCGCTGTGAAGCCAGAAGAAAATGAACAAGCAAAAAAATTAGGGTTTGCACTCAAAGAAATACCTGTAGCAATTGATGGAATTGCGATCGCAGTTCACCCAAATCTCAATCTTCCTGGCTTAACCCTCACCCAGCTAAAAGATATCTACACAGGTAAAGTTAATAATTGGGAACAGTTAGGCGGGCCAAAATTACCCATAACACCATATTCTCGCCGTCCAGAAGATAGTGGCACCATTGAGTTTTTTGAAGAAAACGTCCTAAGTGGCGAAAAATTTGGTAGCAACGTCCAATTTATCGACACTACGACTAACGCCTTAAAAGAAGTAGCCAAAAATCCTGGTACAATTTACTATGCTTCCGCACCAGAGGTAGTCGGACAATGCAGCGTCAAAGCCTTACCCCTAGGTAAACAGCCAAACAAATTTATTGAACCTTACACAAAACCTTATATCCCCCTAGACAAATGTCCAAAACAGCGTAATCAACTGAATACTGAAGCATTTCAAACTGGTGATTATCCCATCACCCGACGTTTATTTGTCATCGTCAAACAAAATGGACAAGCAGATCAGCAAGCAGGTGAAGCTTACGCCAACTTATTGCTGACAGATCAAGGTCAAGAATTAATTGCGAAAGCTGGGTTTGTCAGACTGCGCTAATCAAGACTGATAGGGCTTACTTACGCACAAAGATTGTTTGTGGAGATTGGGTAAAGGGGTGTGAGGGTATCTCACAAGTGTAGGTTTTTAACAAAGTGATGAGTAGCGACTCTAAAAATCACGATTTAATCAGAGTTCTATCCCCCTCACACCCCTACACCCATACACCCTAAATCAAGATTTTTGGAACATAACGTAAAAAACCTACACCTGTCAGTGTGAGGGTATGGGGTGTAGAGGTTGTGAATAGATACACCCCTATACCCTTTCACCCTACAGGCAAAAATGACAATTGGAGCCTAGGGTTAGGCTCCAATTCTGTGAATTAATTAACCGTATTTTCACTGCACCACTGATAACAACAAGACAGACAATGGCACTGAAAAAGTCTTGGGTAATCAATACTTTCGACTCTAATTTTGAGTTGTTTTCAGACCACCCAAACTTGATTGAAATTTGGCTGATCTTTATGACTGGAATCTACTACACTTTTGCCTTAAACAAGCATTATCTTGATTATTCAACCTAGTTCCTGTTGTTAGCAGGCAAACAAAATCCGAAAAGTTAGTTCTCTACCAAGAACTATGATTTTTCCCTAGTGAATATCTTGTACATTCACACACAGGCTGTTTTATCCAGAAAATACCCGATTACGCACAATCTGTTTGTGGTGGTCAAACAGATTGGTTAAACACAACAGTAAGGAGGTGTTGCTGCGCCAACTTACTGATGACAGATCGGGAGCAAGTTCTGATAGATGCCGTTACAGGAACTTGGATAGCGTCTTAGCTTGCTCTATTAATCGACTCTGCTGGCAAGCAAATGAGATTATCTCCTTGAGTGAGGATTAAACCTCTTTGACGCAATTTGCCCATTAAGCGGGTCACAGTTACACGAGTAGAGCCGATCGCACTACCAATTTGGGCATGAGTAAGGGGAAAAGGCAAACAATAGCCACGAATCACATCGGGATCAGTTTCGCTCATTGCGGGTTCGCCATATTCCTCAATTAACAATGTGAGGAATCCTAAGAGGCGGTCAATTGTGCGCCGTTGACCCAAGGCACTCAACCACAGCAATTTACGCTGATGCTGATACCTAAAGGCATCCATAACCTCGCGCCGGAAGTGAGGCCAGTTGTCTAAATCATGCCAGTACATCCACAGCACCGCAGTTTGGTCAACATGGGCGTATGCTTGGAGGGTGAATGGTGACTGAGCCACAATTTCAAATGGTTGTCCTGCTCCCACAAAACCCAAGAAAGCTTCTTCTGGAGTTCTGTTAATGCGTCGAGATGTTAACTGACTGGCAGTAGCACTCACTTGAGCGGTACCTACCATACGGATCGCACCTCTTTGCACCAAATACAGCAAACCAGGTCTAGCTGGAATGCGCTCATCTTTGCTAAAGGTGCGGCAACGATAGTGTTCTTGAGCCCAATCAAGAATACGTTGCCAAGTCAAAAAGGGGCGTGATGCCTCAGAAAAGGAGGATGGAGATTGCATAGGTAACAAAGAGCGTTCGGCTGAAGACAAAGACGTCATAAAACAAGGTGCAAGGAGTGTCTTTGTGTTGACGGGTAGGCTTAACGCCTAACAGCGCCAGCCATCCAAAGAGTAGAGAGCAATTTAGCGCCTACTCTTTTGTTATACTTCTTACTGTACAATGATGGTAGTAAAGTTTACTTACTATTCATAGAATATTTATTAAATTTTATGGTCTTCTCATTTTTCTTTATATAGATAAAACTTATATCTCAAGGAAGATGACAACCCACTGTTGGGGAAATAATCAAAAGCTGTTCTTATCAGATTAAGTGGATTATTGGTTAATAACAAGCAATCAGCTATCAATTAAGCAGTTATTAAATAGTTTGTCACAGGAAACACTCAGTGATTTTACTAAGACTGAAAAAATACAAATTAAGGAATTTAAAAAAAATCATCTATACAAAGATAGAGATAATAAAAAAATCTTGTATATCTCAGGAGTGGCACAGCAGTTAGCAAAATCTCATAATTGCACTGCTATGGAGATAGCTAATACTCTTGTCCCTAGATTATTGGCAACCAGTGGCGACGTTTTTATGGTTACAATTGTTCCACCTGGTTGGATTTATTTTGAATTGAAACCAACATATTTGGCAAGTTGGCTACAAAACTGGGTTATGGGGTGTAGAGAACAACTAGAAAAGATGGGAACAGAAAACACAACTCCCAAATTTAACAATTACAACCCGTCCCATATATTTGCAATTCAACACGCTTATTCAAGATGTTGCTCATTAATCTTGCTGGGTCATCGGGAGAAATTAATTAAACTGCGGGAACCTCTACCAGATACAAGTACAACATTGTGGCAACCAGTATCTCAACAACCAATACCTTGGTTGAATCATGACAACCTACTTTGGCTGCATCACTCCACAGAGAGGGATTTACTGGCTCAGTTAGTGGAGGTGGTGGACGAATTGGTATGTTCTGAGATTGGTGATGCAATTCATTGGCAAAAAACCGCTTGGAAGTTGAGCCAGGCTTGGGAAAAATTTTGGTGTCAGTGTCGCATTTGGGGCGATGTAAAAATTAATTCACCAGAATTGGCTCAATCTCGCTTGGGTTTGGTTATAGTGACCCAACATTTGCTGAGATATTTACTAGTAGAAAAACTAGGAGTTTCTGCTGTGTGGGAGTTATGAACATCAGTATTGTTTCTGAGGAAAATATAACGGTTTTTATCATAGCTATTGACTCATAAAAGTAGTTCGACTATACTTGCAGTTGTGTGAGGAGCGAACCAGCAAGAGCGCCGAGACGAAACACGGCCAGTCGTCGGCGCTCTTTCTGATTTCATAATGTAAAAAAGTTTAAACAGTTTGTTTTAAGAAAGTAAAAATTTTTGGATAGCGATCGCAACTCCATCTTTTTCGACACTGGGGGCTATCCATTGAGCAATCGCTTGTACTTCTGTGGGTGCATCACCCATCGCTACACCAATACCAGCGTATTCCAACATTTCTACATCATTAAAGTTATCACCAATAGCCATCACGTTATTCCTTTCTAAACCGAGAAGTTCTTCAGCGAAATAACGTACAGCCGCACCTTTATTAACAGCAGGATTTGTGGCTTCAAAAAAAGTAGCAACAGAAGTTGTGAGATAAAGTTCTGCGGGCGTATATTGGCGACGCAAATTCCCTAATAATTGGCTAATTGCTTCTGTGTCATCACACAAAGCTAAAATTTTTGTCGGTTCATATTCAATTAAAATGTTGCGTAAATCACCTACAGCAATGGGGGTAATTCCTGAACGTTGTGCGTAAATTTTAGTTTCTCTAGTTAACTCCCGGACATACAGTTGATCATTAATGTAAAAGTGAATAGAGAGAAGCGATCGCCACTGGGGTTCTTCAAAATAGTCTAGTAGTTGGTATGCAATTTCTCTGGCTACAGGTAAGTGATAGTGGATTTTTTGGTTAGTTGGGTCTTGAATCCAGGCTCCCTGATAAGCTGCTAATGGCAGGTTAGAGCGAATTTCTTGATGAAAGCGTAACGCAGAACGATACATTCTTCCAGTAGCAATTGCAACATGAATGCCTTTGGCTTGGGCTGCTGAGATCGCTTGCTTGACTGGTTTGCTTAAAGAATTAGATTTGCCAGCGATCGTACCATCGATATCTAAAACTAGTAACTTAATGTCTTGTTTAGGTAGAGCTTGATTTTCAGGCGATGCCATATACATAAATTTTTAACCTGTGAACTTCCAGTATGAGGTTAACAGGCATTGGCATAATCTGATTCAGGCAAAATAATTAAGCTACAACACATCTAAATTCCTAGAAAACACAATAACTTATCCAGGACTTACGCAACTGGCATAGAGCGATCGCCAGCCCACTTTATCATTTAAATACCCTTGTTGAGAATAAACGTAAAACTAAGAGTTTCAGATGATTCTCTGCCCAAGGTAACAAAAGCGGGATAACTACTCAGCACTTTCAACTCAGCAACGCCAGTTGCTACAACTTTGGGAACCAAAGCAACGCACTCAGCAATTTACTTAATCGGTTGCAGTTTTGTTACCTTCAGTTTAAAGTTACCCACTCCAGTTTCCCCAAAAGACCGAACGCGGATAATATATATTCCTGTTTCGTTGATGCGGGTAAATAATAGGGAGTTACTTGTACCATCGGGGCCGTCATCATTTTCTGCCACCGTTGAACCATCTGGGGCTAACAGCGTAATAATGCAGTCAAAGTTTTCGGAAGATAAATCAACTGCCAGGTTATCACCTTTATTCAATTTAACTGTATAGTCACGGGCAAACCCACCCTGTCCTGTGGGTATATCTTTTTCCGAGAGTGTATCGGAAAGTTCTGTCAAATTAGTTAACGGAATTGGACTGTACAACTTGCTTTGGGCGAATGCTGCTGTTGTACTGATACTAATTGTCAGAAAAATAGTAGGAACAGTGATGAATCTTTTGAAACCTGCTGCAAAAGCTTTACTCATAATTTCAGGCTGTGTTGCCATACACAAGGTATTCGCTTAATTATAGATTTGTCAGATATGACTCGCCTATGAATTAGTATGTTGGTCTTTGATGGCGATCGCAACTGCGGCTAACCCCAACACTGTAATTCCCGACTGGCGAAGTGTTTGTACGGCAGATTTGGTGGTTGCACCAGTAGTGTAAATGTCATCGATTAACAATACTGGCATACTGGGGCATTGACGGCGAAATTCTTTACCGACAGCAAAAGCTTCAGCTAAGTTTTTTTCCCGTTCAGAAGCTGATAAACCAAACTGCGCTTGAGTTTCTCGCACCCTTTCTAAAACATTTAGATTTAATTTTAACTTAGTTGTCTGACAGAAGCTTTCGGCAATTAAGGCAGCTTGATTATAACCACGTTGCTTTTGCTTGTCTGGGTGCATCGGTATGGGTACAACTACTGGTTGGGTATGAGGCTGAGGAGAGTTTAATAACCATGCTTCACCCAAGTATGTACCCAAGATACGGGCAATATTCGGTTGGTTTTCATATTTCATCACGGCGATCGCTCTTTTGAGGCTACCACCATACACACCCCACCCAAATATCGGTATTTCACCTTGCCATGATGCACTAGGATGTTTTTGACCGCAGTTGTGTAATTGTCTGGCACAGTATACACACAAAGTCTCCGATGTACTTCGCTGACACAAAGGACAATGGGACTGTAAAAACAGGTTCAGGAAACCTTGGAAATGATTCTGCCAACTGGGCATAGAAATTAGTCTAGATATTTCACATACACGCGATCGCATCGTGCAGTTTCCACACCCGTCGCTGGTTGATAACCATTACTTTCGTATAACTTCACGGCTTCTACTAATATGCTGGCTGTTTCAATCCAAATTTGCTGGAAACCACGATTAGCGATCGCTGCTTCTAGTTGTTGTAACAAATATTTCCCCAAGCCAATACCCCGGACACTTGGTAAAAGATACATTTTGCGAATTTCCACAGCTTTTTCCCCGCGATTTATGGGGTAATATGCCCCAGTACCGACTATTTGGCTTTGGTGTTCCACTACCCAAAACTCACCGCCAGTAGCTAAGTAATATTCCTCAACTTGTAATACATCTTGGTCAGCACCGTTGGGTTCCCAACCCAACCCGTATTCTGATAATACATAACTGATGACTGCGGCCGCCCTGGAGCGATCGCCCTTTTCCCAGTTACGAATTAAGAAATCTCGATAATGTTCTCTCATTCCGATATGTGGGTTAGGTTGAAACAGAAAAATTTTCTGGATATATACCCAATTTACCCACTAGATAGCGATTCTGGCCAAAATCATCTCAGGGTTTATGCTTAATTTATCAGGACTGATGTACAAAGATGATCGTTGAGTCCAGGTGTCAGGGTAGGATTTTCAGGCTTTTCCAAGCCTACACCATTCTCTCAACCTCAGATTTTACGTGCTTATACCCTGTGCCATTTTTCTCCTCTAGTTCAGAAAAATGTCTGTTTTGCAGAACTTCTGTTGCTTTTTCTGATGGCATTGGTTTATAGAAAAAATAACCTTGGACATCCTCACAATTAATAGATTTTAAGAAATCTAGTTCTTCTTGCTTTTCTACACCTTCAGCCGTGAGTCTTAAACCTAAATTACGTCCTAAAGTGACAATTGCTTTCACAATATGAGCTACTCGCACATCTGTGGTTAACTCTTGAATAAAGGAGCGATCAATTTTCAGGTTGTGTAGTGGTAGAAGTTGTAGCCGTGAAAGCGAAGAGTGTCCGGTACCAAAGTCATCAATGGAAAGGTGAACCCCCATTTGTTCTAACTTTTGTAAAACATTTCTGGTAAATTCTAAATCAGCGATCGCTGTTGATTCGGTAATTTCCAACTCTAGAAAATGTGGCTCTAATCCTGTCTCCGCTAGAATGTTCGCTACATCCTCTACTAGGGTAGCTTGGCGAAACTGTTTAGGTGATAGATTGACAGCCACTGTCAAAGGCGGCAATCCTGCTGCTTGCCAAGCTTTATTTTGGATACAAGCTGTGCGTAATACCCATGCACCAATCGGAATAATTAATCCACTTTCCTCAGCTAACGGAATAAATATATTCGGCGCTACTAGTCCCATATCTGGGTTTTGCCAGCGCACCAAAGCTTCCATCCCAGTGATTTTGCCAGTCACAATATTGACACGGGGCTGATAATACACCGTCAATTCGTTTCTTTCTACGGCATAGCGCAAGCTTTTTTCTAAGTTAAGCAGTTCTGGAGTTTTGCCACTGAGGGTAGTGGTATAAAACTGATAATTATTTCTGCCTTCATCTTTGGCATAATACAGCGCCGTATCTGCATGTTGAATTAAGGTTTCAACATCATGACTGTGGTCATCAAAAACAGAAATACCAATACTCGCACTGATGTACAGTTCATGGCCATCAAGACAGAAAATCTTTTCTAAGGATTGCAGGATTCTTTGGGCTACTTGAGCTACTTCATCAAGATATTTAATATGGGGCAACAAAATTGTAAATTCGTCTCCTCCCCAACGAGCAACGGTATCTCCTTCTCTGAGAGATTCTTTGAGTCTTTGTGCCACCATTTGTAGTAATCTGTCACCAATGGTATGCCCTAACGTATCATTAATTACTTTGAAGCGATCTAAATCCAGAAACATCACAGCTAAACTTTCACGGTTGCGTGTGGCGTTGGGTATAGCTTTAGCCAAGATTTCATTAAACAAGAACCGATTGGGTAAGCCCGTCAGCATATCGTGCAGTGCTTGGTAGCGGATTTTTTCTTCTACTTTTTGACGCTGCCAAGCACCGCTAATACTAGCCGCCATTGTCAATAGTGTTGATTCTTCATGCCTTGACCAAGTACGCTCAGAAGTACAGTCGGCTAAACCAATACAACCCCAAAACTCATCTTCTAGCCGTAAGGGAACTAAAAGCAAAGATTGAATTCCATCTTTTGCTAATAGCTTTTGTTCTGCTACCGGAAATTCCCTGATATTGCCACTAATCGATTTTCCGCACGAGAGTGTGCCATACCAACGCGCTAATTCTGAAGATTGATAAAGTTGATTTTGCCAGTGAAAACGAGATGCGGTTAAATTTGTTCTTGTCCAGAAAAATTGCAAGCTCAGGGCCATTTCGCCTGTATCTGAATGGCGATGGTTTTTAAATAAATAAGCGCGATCAGCCTTAGCTGCTTCTCCTAGTACAGCCAAAGCTTTGTCTATGCCAGTTTCGTAATTCATTTCCACTAGCAAATAGTTAGCAGCTTCGGCTACTGCTTGCAATAGGCGATCGCGTTGCCGCAATTCTGCTTCTGCTTGCTTCTGCTCTGTAATATCCCTAACTATAAAAGTTCTAATTAAGTCACTTTCTGGTAAGTAGTGAATAACTTGTTCAAACACTTCCTGATCAACCGTGATCTCACGGGAAAAGGAATTGATCTGGTGATCTTCCAAGGCATGGAGTAACCCTGTCAGTACAGGATGCTTGTTACCAATTTCTCGAATCTTGGGAAATTTTGCCGATGCAGCTGGATTGAGATAGGTAATTGTTCCCCCCAAATCCATCTCAATAATTGGGTTAGGAATGAGTTCTGGGAACGATGCTAGGCGTGCTAGGGCAGTTTCACTGGCCGCTTCAAAATTAGGGTCAACCGCTAAGGTGGGAAAAGGATTGGCCGCATGAGCCTGCTCTAAGAGAAAATCTGAGATGTTTTCAATATCAACACTTTCGGAAAAAGCTTTTTCCGAAATATGCGAAACTGCATAGTATTTAGCTTGGACTTGATTATTCCCAAACGCAATCACATCACCATGCTGAAGATTATGGGAAACGCATTTCATTCCATTGACGTATAACCCGTTAGTACTAGACTTACCTTTAAAGTTGCCATCAATAATCCGAAACCCATATTGGTCAGTTTCGGGAAGAGTCACACGCAGTAAAATGGCATGTTGTCTAGATACGGAACGAGATCGCAACACAATCGCATTTCTGGAATCTCGACCAATGGAATAAGTAGTTTCTTGTAGTGGGATGGTTCTTTGTCCTTGTAAGTCTTGGACAACCAAAAGGTGACGTATTTTTTCCCACTCATTTCCTGGCATTGCTCTTCCTCAAAATCTCGTATCCTGGATTGAATGTTGAAAAATCTTACTTGTTTCAGTCACTTGCTTTTTGTTGAATACTTGCTCCAGTATCTAGGATAAAACAAACGTATACTATTTTACATAGCAAAAATACTTATTTTATGGAGTCAGGCAAATCTACCTTGCTTCAAGGTTTTAGTAGTCAGATATTTAAATTTAATTTATAGCAGTAATATACCTAGTAAAATCACTTAAATTTCAGGGATTTTTTGATTAAACCATTGTTCTCCTTGCCACAACGCATTGATTCATCTTGACATAGTTAACAGAGATTTGCCAGTCTAATTTTCTTTCTCTTGATAATCTCCAGCGTAGTTAATTACACAGATAGTTTGATATTTTTTATGAGTTCCATAAGCGACACCACTAACTTTAAATGCAGGGTTAAAGATATTAGTACGATGACCGCGTGATGGAACTCCATCATCGATAATTAATTGCATGATAATATCTTGGGCTGTATTCGGGCCATAGCTGATATTTTCTGCCGCAGTCTTCTGCCATTTACCATAGCGATTTAGGCGATCAAAAGGACTGCTCCCATCACTACCATAATGACCTGTAGTCCCTTTATTACCTTGGTCTTTAACATGAGCTTTTGCCGCTAAAGACATTCCTTTAGATATGCTTAACGCTCCTACAGGGCGTGCTGATCTCAGAAAGGCGATCGCTTTATCAACAGCTTTACTTCCTTCTTGGGTAATTAAGTAAGAATTGGATGATAATCTCACACGTTTACCTTGAAACCTCTGGCGATAGCTTTCCAAAATTGGGATATATGATTTAGGATTTTGTCTAACTTTATTTGTCTCACTAATTACTTGTTGTTCTACAAGTGAAAGATCATCTGACTTAGCTACTAAATATAAATTTAAACTGGCTGCTTCATCTAAAATTAAATCTGATTTTGCTAAAGATATACTATGTTTAAAAATTTGAGTGTAACAAATAGTAATTAAAATGCTGATGATTAAGGATGGTAACTTCATGTGTTTGATCATGGCTGCATAAGTTCTATATATAAAGTAATTTTTATTACCTGTCACCCTCAAAGATATGTAATGAATTAAGTATAATAAATCATTTACCTTACGGAGATACTCGTCGTCAAGCCAAACTACCTGGATTTCTCTCTTGTGAGAAATCCAGGGGAGTGGGAAGTGTGGGAGGGGTGGGAGAATAGTGAAGAAATCTTTCCCCCCACACTCCCCACACTCTCTACCCATACGTAAGAAATTCGGGACTAGAAGTAGCTAGTCGAGGACTGATACCAGAACAAAAAAATTAATAACAGCAGTCTACTGGGCAAATCAGTTAAAGTAAAGATAAGTAAAGAAAGTGCTTGAATCATAAATGGCCGCTCTACCCTTACAGGAAATTTCTGCTCAGTTAGAAAGTTCAAACTTACGCGATCGCATGGTTGCACTTGCCAGTCTGCGCGATGTCCCTGCTGAAGATGCAGTCCCTTTAATTAAAAAAGTCTTAGATGACGATTCTCTGCAACTGCGTTCTATGGCTATCTTTGCCTTGGGAGTTAAGCAAACTGACGAATGCTACGCTATTTTGGTCAGAATTTTGCAAACTGACCCTGATTATGGCATTCGTGCCGATGCTGCTGGTGCATTGGGCTATTTAGGTGATACCAGAGCATTTGAAGCATTAGCTAGGGCATTTTATGAAGATACTGATTGGCTAGTCCGCTTTAGTGCAGCTGTCGCTTTAGGCAATCTGAAAGATCCACGCGCCCGTCAAATTCTCTTACAGGCTTTGGATAGTAATGAAGCGGTTTTAAAAGAAGCAGCGATTTCTGCACTCGGTGAAATTGGCGACTTAGAAGCAGTTGATAGTATTCTCAAATTTGCTCAGTCAGATGATTGGTTCGTTAGACAAAGACTGGCAGAAGCTTTGGGGAATCTGCCAACTCCCAAGAGTATCTCCGCTTTAAAATATTTAGAGAAAGATAGTCATCCTAACGTTGCCGAAGCAGCAAGAATCGGCCTCAAGCGAATTGAAGAAAAAGGCAAGCAAACATAAAATTTCCTTCTCCTGCTACCTTTTAATAATAAGAGGGACTTTTAGTATTTCGATGCAGGGTAATTTAATTCATGAATATTGAAGAGTTTTTTGAATTAAGTGCTGGTAAATGGTTTTCACACCGCACTAGCCATCACTTAGCATTTAAACAGTCTGAAGATGGTAAATCCGATATTGTAATTGAGATGTTGGCAGCAGATCATCCCGAAGTGATCAAACTGTGTCAACAGTACGAAGTGAACCCCAGTGAAGCTACCTGTGGTGCAAGAGTCACCTGGAACGGCACAATGGAATGGGATGAAGAAAAACACACAGGTTCAACGGTGCTAGTTACTGTCCCCGATGCTGATAATCCCAATGAAGGTAGATTACTGCGCGAAATGGGTTATGCCGAAAAAGCGCCTGTCGCCGGTCGTTACAAAATGGGTAGTGATGACGCATTAACTTTAACCACAGAATACGAAACTATGTGGTCGGAAGAACGTCTGTGGTTTGCCAGTCCCAATTTAAGAATGCGCGTTAGTATTCTCAAACGCTTTGGTGGCTTTAGTATGGCTTCCTTTACTTCAGAAATTCGGATGGGTGGTGCTTCAGCTGCGACAAAAGCAGCAGAAGTTAGTAATTCAGCTTCCTAAAAAAGTAGAGACGTGCGATGTTGCACGTCTCTACTTTTTCTGACTGGAATCTCTATGAATGTCATATTTTTGATGAAAACCGAATTTTTAAGCCATAATTTTTACTTTTCGATCGCTACCAAGTCCTTGACTGGATGCCAATGCACCGACATTCCGTTATTTGTGCATTGGATAATCTCTTCACAGTTGCCCGTGCCAACATTCCAGATTCTCACAGATTACAAACCAGGACGTGGACAATAAAGCCATAGGACAGCCAGTAAAAATTACAAGTGCGTAGACACGGAGTGGCTTGTCTTCAGACATCGCTCATAGTTGGGGATAGTTGTGAGCGATCGCAGGCAGAAGCAACTATGATTAAATTAGCCTGAATAACCTAATTTAAGTCAACAATGACAGATATCTCCAAAACTTCTCGACTGCAAAATGCGATCGATGTTGCAGAATCCTTATCGCTAGAAGAACAGCAATCATTACTAGAAATTTTAGCAAAACGCTTGCATAGAAAACAACGCCAGCAGCTTTTGGAAGAAGTCCAAGAAATTCGCCAAGAGGTTGCAGAAGGCGGAATTAAATACGGTTCTGTGAAAGACTTTTTAGCGGAGTTGGATGCTTGAGAGAAATCGCTTGGAGTCCAAAATCTCTACGTGCTTTTAAGCGTATGGTACGTCAAAATCCTCAATTACGCACCTTGATTGAAGAAACTCTAGAACAACTTGCCACAGATCCTTTCCATCCTACGTTGAAAACTCATAAGCTTTCAGGCGAGTTTGCTGGAATTTGGGCTTGCTCCATTGACTACAGCTATCGCATTCTTTTTGAATTTGTGGCTAACCAAGAAGAAGGCAAAGAAGACGCAATTCTCCTACTAAATGTGGGTGATCATGATGATGTCTATTAGTGCGATCGCTAATCTTGTAGAAGGCCTTAGCGGTGAGAGTACGGCATCGCCGAATTTATTAATTAGCGATCGCTCCTAGCAGGGTGGGCTACTATCAATTTAGTCAGTAGGTATCGTTTGGAAGGATGTTTAAATTTGGAGTAAGTTAGCGATCGCCTGTGGTAGTGGCAAAATAATGATAATTAATAAAGCCATCGCCATTAATCCCAAAATATCGCGTCCATTATCCAATTCACTAACATCATTTAATGCTGGTTCATCAACTAGCGGCATAAATAATAAAATTATTGCCCAAACAAAAAATTCTGACTGTACCAAAGATAGTAATAGCAGTAACAATCGCGCTATTTGACCAATCATCATAGCGGTGCGTTGTCCAAACATTGCATGAACAATGTGTCCGCCATCGAGTTGTCCCACGGGCATTAAATTTAAGGCTGTGACAATTAATCCTAAAAAACCAGCTACAGCTAAAGGATGTAAATCAATAGCAGATTTAGCTGTGAGTTGACTGCCTAAAGCTACCTTAGAAAGCAAAGCTAATAAAATAGAATATTTCGGATTCAAGGCATCAGGATTGAGAATACCCATTTTGTCATTCATGGGGACGATTTCAGAATGAGCTAAACCCCAGATTAAAATCGGTAATGTGGCGATAAATCCGGCAATTGGCCCGGCAATGCTGATATCAAATAAAGCTTTCCGGTTAGGAATTGGACTACGCATTTGAATGAACGCACCGAAAGTCCCCAAAAAGAAAGGCATGGGGATAAAATATGGCAGGGTTGAGCGAATTTTGTAGAATTTAGCTGTTAAGTAATGACCCAGTTCGTGAGTGCCTAAAATTGTGATTAATCCCAAGGAATATGGCAATCCTTCTAACAAAGTTTGGGGATTTGATTGCAATGTTGTGAGTTCAACCCCAGAAATTCTAGCTCCCACAAAGGTGGTCGTGAAAAGAGTTGTAATTAATAGTAAAAGTGCTAATCCTGGTCTGGTTAATTTTTCGGTTTTGTTTTGATTAACTGCTGAAGCGGCTTGTGAGTTAGGCACTAAGACAAAAAAGGGCTTACCATTTATGCCTTCTTGAAAGATGAGCAAAAAGCGATCGCCAAATTGTGATTCGACGTTGGCTTTAATTCGCTGGTAAGCTTGCTGCGGTGTAGTGCGTAACTGTCCGCGACAGATAATTGCTTGGGGTCGATACTCAAGATTTTGAATATAGTATACAGACCAAGGAAAACAATTTCGTAGCTGGCTTTCTTCGGTAGGTTCAATGGGACGCACTGGTACTGGTTCTGCGGTAGGATGGATAACCGATTCTGGTTTGGGAGTTTGAGGTTCAGTTTGCTTATCTGTTGACGCTGTTCGCCCCCATTGAAATAACAGCCAGTATAACAAGAGACAAACAATAGAAGAACCGATAATCAGTGATGGTGGCGGAGGTTGTTTAATGCCATATCTGGCTGTCCATCCAGTCAATAGTAATGCTGGTGTCATTAAAACTAGCCATAACAACCAAACAGGCGTACGTGTAATGCCAAGCGCACTGCGTTGCACCATCAAATAAGTAGCTAGTCCTAGGAGGAGGAGAAACCAAAAATTCATGTTTTCTTTAATAATTTGGAAAAATATCCCACCAGTAGTGTCACCACCACAAAGCAGAATCTCAAACCCCAATTTTTAACAATAGTTAACTATTAAGGCAGAATTTTTTAGTACCAATTTGTTCCATCATGACCACAGATGAACTGCACAAAAGCTAATAAAACAACGGTTTGACAATCTCAAGCCGAAAATTAGATCAGTAGTTCAACTCTGTGATTAAATTTGTAGCACTCCTCATTTTTGTATAGTTTTTCTCATGGGTTCCTTACCTCAACCACCCGGTCATCATGCTAAAGCACCACGGCCTGTACTTGACAGCATTTTTGCTTTTGTGCCAAATCGGGACACATTGGGAGGAACCTCCTATTTCATTGTAAGAAATGAAGGGAATATCCTCATCGATTGCCCAGCGTTAGAACAAATAAATCTGGATTTTTTGCGATCGCATGGGGGTGTACGCTGGTTAGTGATTACGCACCGTGGTGCCATTGGCAAAACCCCAGAACTCCAGCAAGCTTTGGGTTGTGAGGTGATCATTCAAGAACAAGAAGCCTATTTATTACCTAATTTAACTGTTACGACCTTTACCCAAGAAATTATTCTTACTTCCACAACCCAAATTATTTGGACACCAGGGCATTCTCCTGGTTCCGCTTGTCTTTATGACAGCACATTCGGCGGCGTTTTATTTTCTGGTCGGCATTTATTACCCAATCAACAGGGTGAACCAGTACCATTACGTACCGCTAAAACCTTTCACTGGCCTCGACAAATTAAAAATGTTCAATCTTTACTAGAACGCTTTACCCCAGACACCCTTGAGTATCTTTGTCCGGGTGCAAATACAGGTTTTCTGAGAGGTAAGCGTGTGATAGACCAAGCATATCAGCGTTTAGCTGCCTTGGATTTCTCCGACTTGTTACAGGTACAGGCAATTTTATAGAGGGAATAGGGAGTAGGGAGTGGGGAGTAGGAAGGGGAAAGTTTTTGATCAAAGGCTGAGTCAAGACTTTCATGTTAACTTTTTCTCTCTTATCTACCTTGTCTCCCTTGTCTCCCTTGTCTCCCTTCTCCCATTTCCAGGCAGATTGTAAAAAACCTACATTCTTCCCCTACTCCCGACTCCCCACAACTAAAGGATTCTGTGCCAATATCTCGACGGCGGCTTGATATTGGGAATCTGCTTCTGTGGCAAGTTGATCGCGGGTAATGGGTTGTTGGGTAACTATTTTATCTGGCTTAATTCCGAGTTTATTAATATCTCGATGTTGGGGAGTTTCATATTTAGCAATTGTGACTGCTAAACCAGAACCATCTGACAGTTCAAATAAAGATTGAATTAAGCCTTTACCAAATGTAGTTTCGCCTACTAATTGGGCGCGGCCATTATCTTGCAATGCGCCAGCGAGAATTTCACTAGCACTAGCAGTTCCTTGATTGACCAGAATTACTAAGGGGTCTTTTGTGAGTGCTGGGCCAAAAGCTTCAAAACTTCCTTGAATACCTTGACGATTCACTGTGTAGACAATGGTGCCAGAATCTAACCACAGCCGCGCAATTTCCACGCCAGCCTGTAAAAGTCCCCCTGGATTATTGCGTAAATCTAAAATATAGGCAGCAGCGCCTTTTTTCTCTAGACTATTAATAGCGTGTGCCAACTCTGTAGAGGCGTTGGCGTTAAATTGAGTCAGGCGAAGATAGCCAATGGATGTGCCTTGAGAAGAAGTACGCAATTGGGCAACAACTGGGTTAAGTTCAATGCGATCGCGCACTATACTCACTTCTCGCTGTGCTTCGCCATCACGCTCAATTAACAGCGTTACTAAACTGCCAATGGGGCCGCGCATCCTGGCTGCTGCTTCATCCAAAGTTAAATTCTCTGTGGAAAATCCTTCAATTTTGAGAATGCGATCGCGCGGTCTAATGCCGGCTTTCTCGGCTGGTGAACCTTCAATCGGCGAAACCACCTCTAATTGACCTGTTTGGGGATTGAGGGCGATTTGCAACCCAACTCCAGTTAATTCTCCAGAAGTATTGACCTGCAAGCTACGGTACTGTTCTGGATCTAAAAAACGGGTAAAAGGATCATCTAGACTCTTGAGCATGGACTGAATGGACGTGTAAGCAGCTTCTTTGTTAGTCAAAGGCTTCTCTAGCACCTTTTGTCTCACACTTGCCCAGTTTTGATGATTAAATGTGTCGTCTAAATAAGTCCGATTGACAATGCGCCAAACTTCTGAAACAAGCTTTTGTTCACTGGTCAATGCTGTGGCCGTTGGGATAAACCCGCCAAGCGCCAAACAAAATCCCAAAAATAGTGACAAAACCACCCGAAAAACGTACTTTTGCATGAACCCCATTCTCAATTCCACCTGAACCCAAATTGTATCGAACTGCCCAGTTCTCTCGTTGTTGATGAAATCTATCTCTCGACTATGTTACTTTTTTTATAGAAGTAGTGCATTGCTCTCATCAAATTGTTAAGGCAATCTATGAGTACACAAGGCACTCTACAAACGATAAAATCTTCTTTGGAACTGGCATTTGAAGTGTTTGGTTGCAAAGAGAACGCCATATATTTCATATTTACAGAGTGTTAAGTTGCTGAAAACGCTCATCACTCTGAAAGCAAAAAAACCAAACAAACAACCTTTTTGTGAAAATCCCAAAATTGCCAATTGGGAGATTTATCAACCGCAACCGATTTTTTAGGAACTTGAGATTGTATGGCCAACGTTTACGACTGGTTTGAGGAACGCTTGGAAATTCAGGCGCTTGCTGAAGACGTAACAAGCAAGTACGTCCCTCCCCACGTCAACATCTTTTACTGTCTGGGTGGAATTACTCTAGTCTGTTTTCTCATCCAGTTTGCTACTGGATTCGCAATGACGTTCTACTACAGACCAACAGTTACAGAAGCTTATGCTTCTGTACAGTACATCATGAACGAAGTAAACTTCGGTTGGCTGATTCGCTCCATCCACCGTTGGTCTGCCAGCATGATGGTGTTAATGATGATTCTGCACGTTTTCCGGGTTTACTTAACTGGTGGTTTTAAAAAGCCCCGCGAATTAACCTGGGTAAGTGGTGTCATCATGGCTGTGATCACCGTTTCCTTTGGAGTAACCGGCTACTCTCTGCCTTGGGATCAAGTAGGATACTGGGCTGTGAAAATCGTGAGTGGTGTACCAGAAGCGATTCCTGTTGTTGGGACATTGATTTCTGATTTGTTGCGCGGTGGTTCTAGTGTTGGTCAAGGAACATTAACTCGTTACTACAGCGCCCACACCTTTGTTCTACCTTGGCTAATTGCAGTCTTCATGCTGTTCCACTTCTTGATGATTCGCAAACAAGGCATTTCCGGGCCTTTGTAATTTCATTGTTGGTTCAGCCAAAATGTGAACAGGCATTAGCTATTTCCAGACAAATTTGTTTGTTTTAAACTGATGAACAATTAGATATGGCACATCAGTAAAAAATCACAGACAGTTTGACTAAGAAATAATGGCTATTCCCCCGTCTGACAAGACTGGGGAAGCCTCAAAGCAAATGGCTAACATCAATGCTTTAACTGAAATTCAGCAGGAGAACGCATTTAAAAATGGCAACACAGAAAAAACCCGATCTGAGCGATCCTATCTTAAGAGCCAAGCTGGCTAAGGGAATGGGTCACAACTATTATGGTGAACCCGCTTGGCCCAATGACCTACTTTATATATTCCCAGTTGTAATTATGGGATCTTTCGCTTGTATTGTGGCTCTAGCTGTACTAGATCCAGCAATGACAGGTGAACCAGCAGATCCTTTCGCTACACCACTGGAAATTCTACCAGAGTGGTACTTGTACCCTGTATTCCAAATTTTGCGATCGCTTCCTAACAAATTGTTGGGAGTTCTCGCAATGGCTTCCGTACCCCTGGGACTAATTCTGATTCCCTTTATTGAGAGCGTGAATAAGTTCCAAAACCCCTTCCGTCGCCCAGTTGCAACTACAGTATTTCTGTTTGGCACTTTGGTAACTTTGTGGTTGGGTATTGGCGCAGCTTTACCTTTAGACAAATCCTTGACCTTGGGACTTTTCTAAATTAGATTAGTTACCGAAAATTGCTTTGACGCTTGTGTAAGTTTGATTAGCATGTAAAAGGGTGTGGGTGGTGGCTAAAACCACTCATACCCTCTAAAATATGCTAGTGAAACAACTAACAAGCGTCAATTTTAGTAATTTAGTACAAAAAGGCAAAAGGAAGAATATTGATACCACAAGCTTTTTAGCAATTTATTATGGTCTGTTTATTTACTCCAACTGTACTAGGCAGTACCTGAGATTTTTTGGGTATATAGCAAAGCAGATTTTAGGACATTTAACTTTGTCCCATAACATCACAAGCTATACCAAAATTAAAAATCTCCCCAAGTCAACCAGTCAAAACATTTTTATTGAATACTCAAGTCAAGGTCAATGCTGAGAATGGTGGAGCGCGACCATCTGACTGTCAGGAGCGAACTTCCGCTCTTAAATAAGGTTCAACAATGGTTTGAGCAGTTTTGTCTCAAATATTTATGTCAACGTGGTTGGACAGAACACCAACTCTATTGTCTGAATTTAGCTTTAGCAGAGGGCTTTACCAATGCAGTTCGCCATGCTCATGAGACTTTACCACCGGAAACAACCATAGATATTGAAGTGAGTCTATGGGTTGACCGAATGGAGATTAGAATTTGGGATCATGGCCAGCCTTTTAATCCAGATGAAATCGCCGAGCCGGAACCTGGTAATCCCCAGGAAGGAGGTTATGGCTGGTTTTTGTTGAGGCGTTTGACGGATCGGGTGGTTTATGAACGTAGCACGGATGAGCGAAATTGTCTGTTAATTATCGAGTACAGTCACCAATAAATTCCAATGGTGAAAAATCAGGTGATTTAAGGGTAAATACAAAAAATCAGTGTATAAAAAATACACTCAGTCTGGTAAAGTCAGCATACGATTTTAGTGACATTTTTGGTAAAATTTGGCAGCAGTATAGAAATAATTCAAGCTGCACTAAAGTAGAACTTGTATTAATAAAAACTTAAATGCTGACTGATTTAACCCAAAGAAAACTACAAGGTATTAACAAAGTTCACCCAACTCCGCACCAATCTTTCGTTTTTATCGAAGTTTTTGGTTGTGAAGGGGGGATTCAGTCTTATGTCAAAGATATCTTTCAGGCTTATACAGAGTTGAATGCAGGTTACAAGACAGATGTTTTCGTCCTGCGAGATAGTCCAGACTGTGTTAATCCTTTTGTGTCTGAGAGTGTAAAATTCCATTATTTTAAAAATAAGTCGCCGCAAATTGGCAGAATGGCGATGGCTGGGGCTTTATTAAAGTTTCTTTTACAAAAACGTCCAGAACGTGTATTTTGTGGTCATATTAAACTTGCCGTCTTAATCCAAACTCTTTGTCAGCCGTTAGGTATTCCCTACACAGTCCTCACCTACGGAAAAGAAGTCTGGGAACCCTTAAATACTCTAGAACGCCGCGCACTCGCCGCAGCCAGTGAAATTTGGACAATCAGCCGTTACAGCCGCGATCGCGCTTGTGTAGCTAATAGAATTAACCCCGACAAAGTGAAAATGCTGCCTTGTGCAATTGATGGTGATAAATTTACCCCAGGGGAAAAACTACCAGAATTAGTCGAGAAGTATGGTTTAACAGATGCTAAAGTCTTGATGACAGTAGCACGCCTGTGGTCGGGTGATATTTACAAAGGCGTAGATGTCACAATTCGGGCTTTACCTCAAATCGCGCAGGTTGTCCCAGAAGTGAAATATTTGGTAATTGGGCGTGGTGATGATCAACCGCGATTAGCCAAGTTAGCCCAAGATTTGGGAGTAAGCGATCGCGTTGTGTTTGCTGGTTTTGTCCCTACAGAAGATTTAATCGCCCATTATCGCCTAGCAGATGCTTATATCATGCCTTCTCAAGAAGGTTTTGGCATTGTTTATCTAGAAGCAATGGCTTGTGGTATCCCAGTTTTATCGGGTGATGCAGATGGTTCGGCTGATCCTTTACAAGATGGTAAACTAGGCTGGCGAGTCCCACACCGTGATGCTGATGCTGTCGCCGCCGCTTGTATTGAAATTTTACAAAAGAATGATCAACGCTGTGATGGCAAGTGGTTGCGCGAACAAGCGATCGCCCATTTCGGGACAGTAGCCTTTAAACAGCAGCTTGCAGCGTTAGTAAAAACATCTTAACCAATGACCAATAACAAATGACCCTTGACAATC
The DNA here is from genome assembly GCF_014698045.1 of Aulosira sp. FACHB-615. GTDB lineage: Bacteria > Cyanobacteriota > Cyanobacteriia > Cyanobacteriales > Nostocaceae > Nostoc_B. The sequence continues at coordinate 32,710 of NZ_JACJSE010000027.1, read as the reverse complement.
TCTAAACTCGCTATCCTAGAAAGAGAGCAAGACTGTAATTAAAAAATGAGCTTTAACAATTCACAATTGAATATGCTAAATCTCCGCCCTTTGCTCACTTTCTTAGCAGTTATCTGGTTGCTAGGTTCATTGGGACTGGGTTGGTTAGTAAAATCTTTATTTATCCTGTTTGCACTGCTGTCACTAGCGCCTGTAGTGGCTTTCGTTGGGTTTCGCTGGTGGCTACAACGCAACTTAGTAACTGACAAGTGTCCTGTCTGCGCCTACGAATTCACTGGTTTGAACAATAGCCAATTACAATGTCCTAACTGTGGCGAACAGCTATTAGTCCAGAAAGGCCACTTCCAACGCTTTGCACCAGAAGGCACAATTGATGTGACTGCGGTAGAAGTACAAGCCCAATCATTGGAAGATTAACGAACAAGTCTTCAAGTGTAGGGAGACAAGGTAGACAAGGTAGACAAGGTAGACAAGGTAGACAAGGGAGATAAGTTAGATAAGGTAGATAAGAGAGAGATAGGATTGCTATAACTTCGTGTCCTACTTGTCCTTTGTGGTTCTTTGATACAAAAAATTAAGGGTGTAAGGGTTTTGGATACATATACCCCTACACCCTTACACCCAGTGTTTACAATCTTTGTGTGTAAATTCCGTCTATTTAACTCGCACTACCCAATCTCGCTTCAATGTCGGCTGCTTGGACTGCACCAGTGTATTTATCAGTGTTGATAACGAGGAATGGTGTACCAGAGATACCTAAATCATTCGCTTGTTTGAGGTCTTTGTCAATGGCTGTTTTTGCCAACTTGCGATCGCTCTCAAACTTCACCAAATTGAGGTTTAGTTTTTTAGCAATATCAACGTATAAGGTTTCACCTAGTTGCTTTTGATTTTCAAACAAAGCATCATGGTATTCCCAGAACTTACCTTGTTGTTTAGCAGCCCAAGCCGCTTGCGCTGCGGGGAATGCTTCTGGATGGACTCCAGTTAGAGGAAAATTCTTGTAAACCAATGTCAACTCGTCTTTATGCTTGTCTACTACTGATTTCAGAGTTTTATGTACTTCCGCACAGTAGGGACATTGAAAATCAGAAAACTCAACTAGCACTGTTTTGGACTTAGCCGCACCAGTGGTTGGTGATTCGCCAATGATATTTGCTGGGTTAGATTTTAAATCATCTAAAAAAGCTTGTTGGACTTTCTGTAATTTTTCTTGTTTAGCCAGTTGATACTCTTGCAGAGAGTTAAGAACGAATTGTGGATTGTTACGGATAATTTCTAAAACTTGCTTTTCGAGTTTAGAGTCAATGTCGGTAGCTGCTTGTGCAGGTAGTGTCCAGCCTAAGACCAAACACAGCAGGCAGACGATAACCCAGGTACGTAGATACTGAAATAATTGTCGCATATCAAAATACTGAAAGTGGTCTAGCACTATTTAAGTATTACCTACTGTCTGTAAAGTTAAAAAGCAGGGGATTGTAAATATTTCTTGTTGAGCTAAAGCAGAATTAAAGAGGGTTACAGCCTTGTGTTCTTTCTGAAATATTGATCTGAATTTGAAGTTTTTACTTAATTAAAAATTAAGGATTACTGATAACTCACCATATATCTTGGTGCGTTACGGCTAATTCTCATACTTTAAATCTAGGACTTACGCATAAAAACGAAAAATCAAGGGTTTTGGCGAGGGTATAGGGGTTCAGGGGTATACTGATTCAAAATCCTTACACCCCAAACCCTTTCACCCTTTCACCCAATCTCTACAGATAATCTTTGTGCGTAAGTCCTGGCCGTAATACACCCTACTTTTTTTGGAGAGAAATTGCCACCTTGCATCTTTGACGCATAAAAAGTCTATAATGCCGTGTGACACGGCATCATAAGGATGGATACGTGCATGAACATTTAGCAAGAACTAGAGTGAATCTATGGGTAAGCAGCGTGTGCTGTCAGGAGTTCAACCAACTGGTAATCTGCACTTAGGTAACTACTTAGGCGCGATTCGCAACTGGGTAGAAATCCAAGACCAGTATGAAAATTTCTTTTGTGTAGTGGATTTACACGCGATTACTGTACCGCATAATCCAGCGTCTTTGGCGGCAGATACTTACACCATCGCCGCACTTTACCTGGCCTGTGGGATTGATTTAAACCACTCCAGTATCTTTGTCCAGTCCCATGTTTCTGCACACAGTGAACTTGCTTGGCTGCTTAACTGCATCACTCCCCTAAACTGGCTACAAGACATGATTCAGTTTAAGGAAAAGGCTGTTAAACAAGGAGAAAACGTTAGTACAGGTTTGTTAATCTACCCAGTGCTGATGGCGGCTGATATTTTGCTTTATCAGGCGGATAAAGTGCCGGTGGGTGAAGACCAAAAACAACACATAGAACTGACAAGGGATATTGTCAATCGATTAAATCATCAATTTGCTAAGGATCAACCAGTTTTGAAGTTACCAGATCCTTTGATTCGGAAAGATGGCGCAAGGGTGATGAGCTTGACCGATGGGACACGCAAAATGTCCAAGTCTGATCCGTCAGAGTTGAGCCGGATTAATCTGTTAGATCCACCAGACCAGATTGCAAATAAAATTAAGCGGTGCAAAACTGATCCTGTCAGGGGTTTAACTTTTGATGTTCCAGAACGGCCGGAGTGTAATAACTTATTAACTTTGTATATGTTGCTGTCTGGCAAGACCAAAGAAGCAGTAGCAGCAGAATGCCAAGATATGGGTTGGGGACAATTCAAGCCGTTATTGACAGAAACAACAATTAATGCATTACAACCCATCCAAGAAAAATATCAGCAAATTATGGATGACAAGGGTTATTTGGAGTCTGTGTTGCGTGATGGACGGGAAAAAGCACAAGCGATCGCTAATCAAACTTTAGCAGATGTGAAAGCAGCGTTAGGCTACTCTATGCCTGTGTAGTTCGTCATGGCCTATAGGGAAGCTTGTACTTAAGTTTATACTTACGTACTTCTTAACTAGCAAGTGCTGGGGAAGAATGATCATTGTTTTTCTTCCCCACTTCCCGATTCTGCCCCTTGTTCTTTAAGGTGTAATTTGTTATACGCTTAAAAAGAACATAAAGAATAACGTTATGGAAGATAACCATAGCTGTGCTGCTTTAAATTATTTCCGTAAAGCCGCGCAAGCGGGGGAATTTTTAGTTACCGCCGAGGTAGCACCCCCAAAAGGAGGAAATCCTACTCATACAATTGAAATGGCGGCGACTCTTAAGGGGAGAGTTCATGCTGTCAATATTACTGATGGTAGCCGCGCTGTGTTGCGAATGTCGTCATTAGTGGCTTCAGCGATTTTATTACAAAACGGCATTGAACCAATTTGTCAGATGGCTTGCCGCGATCGCAACCGTATCGCCTTACAAGCCGACTTGATGGGCGCTCATGCTTTAGGTATTCGGAATATCTTAGCTTTAACAGGCGACCCGGTAAAAGCAGGTGATCATCCTGATGCAAAGGGTGTCTTTGATTTAGAGTCAGTGCGACTACTGCAATTAATTCAAAAAATGAATCAAGGTGTTGATTGCAACGATAAACCCTTGACTGATGGCGCGACAGATTTATTTGTCGGTGCAGCCGTAGACCCGCAGTGTGCAAGTTGGTCTGGTTTGCAAAGTCGCTTTGAACGTAAAATTTCAGCCGGAGCGCAGTTTTTTCAAAGTCAATTAATCACTGATTTTGAAAGACTAGAAAAGTTCATGGATAAGATAGCGTCTGTACATAACAAACCTATTTTGGCAGGAATTTTTCTGTTGAAATCGGCGAAAAATGCTCAATTTATTAATAGGTGCGTTCCGGGTGTAAATATACCTGAACATATTATTGATAGATTAGCCAAAGCCAAAGACCCCCTAGAAGAAGGTGTCAAAATTGCCGCAGAACAAGTGCAAATAGCAAAGCAATTGTGTCATGGTGTCCACATGATGGCTGTGAAGCGGGAAGATTTGATACCTAAAATCTTAGATTTAGCTGGTGTTGCACCAGTTACTCAGGTATTAGCGAAGTAGTTTCAAAAATCTTTCATAATTTTTATTATGGCAGCTGTTTTATTGCAGCTGCTTTATTGTTTCTTAAGTGTAGAGAATGTTGCGACTGTAATGACATATATGACATACACCTATGAATGTTAGAAAGTAGTAAGATCGAAGTAAATTATCTAAATCATAATGTTCAGTATGATTTTGAAAATAATAAAGATTACAAATTAATAATCAAATACCCCTTAACTCCAAGAAGTAGCCATTATGACACATATAAATGATCTCAATCCAGAATATTTTAAAAAAGAGATGGAAGTCAAAGAGCCAGATATTCTAGAAGAAGATAATGAAATAGAAGAATTATTTATTGATGAAGGGAATGTTGTATCAGAAGAAGAAGTTAATGAACCCTTTGAAGCAACTGAAATTAGAGTTGAAACTAGACAGAACAGCATTAATTATTTATTAAGCAAAATCATAAATAATGAACTTGAATTATATCCTGAATTTCAACGCAAATCAGTTTGGAATGAAGTTGCTAAAAGTAGGCTTATTGAATCGATTTTACTGCGTATTCCCCTACCAGCATTTTATATTGATGCAACCAATGAAAATAACTGGTTAATAATAGATGGTTCACAAAGGTTAACTAGTTTAAAGGAGTTTGTAATTGATAAAAAACTGAGGCTAACTGGATTAGAGTCATTTACTGAGTTTAATGGAAAAATATATGATGAAATACCTCGTAATTACCAACGTCGTATAGAAGAAACCCCTCTCACAGTTATTTTTATTGAACCAGGCACAGCCAATAATTTTAAGCAAGTTATATTTGAGCGTATTAATACTGGTGGTTCATCCTTATCAATACAGGAAATTCGTCATGCTTTAAATCAAGGTAAAGCAACAAAGTTATTAGAAAATTTAGCTGTATCGTCTGAATTTAAAATCGCTACTGACAATGGTATAAGGCCAGATAGAATGGCTGATCGTGAATGTATACTTAGAGTATTAGTGTTCATGATAAACGATCAAGAAATTTTCAGAAAAAGCAAAAGCTTTAAAAGAATATTAGATAAGTCTATGTCATATATAAATTCTATGTCTGATGAGGAAATAAATTTAATAGAAAAGCAATTTTTAAATTTAATGAAATTAGCCTATGACATCTTTGGCAAAGATGCTTTTCGGAAATTGAAAGTAGGAACAAGGCGATATCCCATTAACAAAGCTTTATTTGAAAGCTGGTGTGTTAATTTATTTAAACTTAGTGATCAAGAAATTAAAATTATTAAAGAAAAAAAAGAAAATATTAAACATAAAATGATTGATTTGACTAACGAGGGTAAATTTGATACTCCTATATATAGAAGTACAGGAAACCTTAAGACTGTATTACATAGATTGGATGAAATTGCAGAAATTATCAAGGCAGAATTGTCATGATATATTCACTACATTTGAAAAACTTTAAACCTTTTGAAGACCAGCTACTAGAGTTTAGGCAACTAACTCTATTATCAGGTTTAAATGGCATGGGTAAGTCTTCAGCCTTACAATCATTGCTGTTATTACGTCAGTCATATCAACAAAGACTTTTACAAAGAAAACGTTTGGCTCTAAATGGAGATTTAGTAAGTATTGGTACTGCTAAAGATGCTTTATTTGAGGGAGCGAAAGAGGAATTAATCGGTATTAAACTGATAGTAGAATATCGAGAGAAAATGACATGGGAATGGAATTTTAGATATGACCAAAAAGCAGATGTTTTACGTACTGATATTGCTCCAATAACCCAGGAAATACATGATTTTAGCCTTTTTGGAAATTATTTTCACTATTTGCAAGCAGAAAGGCTTGGCCCTCGTAATGTTTTTGCAATGTCAGATTATTCAGTAAGCCAAAATTTTCAAATTGGTACTAGAGGTGAATATGCGGAACATTTCTTATACATTTTTGGTGATCAAAAAATAAATACTATTGGGCTTGAACAGAAAATTTCACAGAATATTCCTAAAAGTTTGGAACGCTTTAAACAAAATGAACCAAATAAATTAAGTCATCCAAAAGAAAAATCTTTATTACTGAAAAATCAAGTAAAGGCATGGATGGGAGAAATAAGTCCTGGCACAAGAATTCATATCGACCCGATTGAAGGTGTTGATTTAATGAGTTTGCGATACTCATTTGAAATGGGCAAAGAGGTGAGTAGCAGATATCGTAATACTAATGTTGGCTTTGGAATTACTTATACTTTGCCAGTTATAGTAGCTGCACTTGCATCTATTCCAGGTTCATTAATTATAGTGGAGAATCCAGAGGCACATCTTCATCCTCAAGGACAGACCAAAATGGGTGAATTGTTAGCACTTGCAGCTAGTTGTGGTGTTCAAGTAGTGATAGAAACTCACAGTGACCACGTTTTAAACGGAATTCGGTTAGCGGTACATAATGGCAAACTTGAACCAGAGGATGTTCAATTGCATTACTTCCAACGGCAAGAAAAACAAGGACAAGTCTTTACAGAAGTAATATCACCGCAAATTGATCGTAATGGAAGAATTGATCAATGGCCTGATGGATTTTTTGATGAGTGGGAAAAAAATTTAATCACCTTATTAAAGCCAAGGGATGTTTAAAGCATGGATTTGGAGATGGTGTTAAATGAACTGTCGTTACGAATTCCTGCTGATAATATTCAAACGGCTCAACAAAGAATGTCGGATTTAGTTGATACAGCCAGAGAGGCGGCAGAATTTGGTGTGAAGCCAATAATTCGTACTCATAGTGATTTTTATAATAGTCTACTGGCATACAATTATTCTTTGTCTGATTGGTTTGTAGACAAAAATGTGGATAGAGATAAAGTACGTTTTATTCTCACGTCTACAAAAACTCCTTTCTTAGCAGATATTCAAAATTCTGAAATTGAGAATAAAACCACACTGTCTGATTTCTGTTGTGAAGGAGAAATTAGCGAAGGATTGAAAATTGCTTATCTATTGGAATCTGTAGCTTTAAGCATTCAATCAGAGCCACAATGGGAATCTCATATTATTACTTTGCAAGCTACATGGCTAGAAGATAATGATACTTATCATTCTGATACATTTACAGTTGTTCATGCTAGTAATAAAAAACATATACAAGTTCATATTCCTTGGATACAGGAACGCCTGAAAACTGGGATTCGTGATGGGGTAGATTTATGGAATCGGAGAGAAGAGCTATTCCCTAATCTAGTCTTCTGCGACAGTGTTAGTGTACAAATACAAAGTATTGAAAATGGTAATCCGATTTTAAGACAAGTTGCAGGTCGATTATTTGCACTTGAACGATCTTGTAGAATTTGGAGCGATGGTTCTTATGACTTAAATCAACTGAATAAAGCATCTCCAGAGAGTGAATCAAGACTGCAAAAATTTCAAAAATTGCTAACATTCAACTGTCCTGATGGCAAGGAGCGCATTTTTAGTTTACATCTACGTATGACACCAGGAGATTGGCGGCTTCATTTTTCTACAGAGTTAGGGCCTGGTAAACTTATCATTGGGTATATTGGAAGAAAAATACAGTAATTTTTAGGCTGAATTAGTATCAGCGATCGCTATGAGTCTAACTACAGCAAAATAGATAATAGACGAATATCATCGTATGATTGCGGGGGGTATAGAGAGTAACAATAAATATCTCAAAAAATTCAGCCATCAGTTAGAGGATTTCTCCCACAAGAATTTTTAGCGTAGAGATATCAATATATCTTCTCAAGAACTTCCCAGCTATGCCTCTTTACAAACTCGAAGAATTTGACCCTCAATACCGAGAAACATTTGGCGGTGATGATGTTAAAGGTTTAGAACTCTATACTGAGGGCGGAGTAAAAATTGCTTCCGTAAGTGATGCTTTAGTTGATCCAAATGGGCGTTTTCGCTATTTAGTGATTGACACAGGCTTTGATACTCTTGGTAAGAGAATATTACTACCAATCGGTCTTTCACGCATCAACTATCCCGAACAACGGGTATATGTCGATGGACTTAGTAAAGAGCAAGTGGAAAAGCTACCTGAGTACCACGAAAGCTATACAGTTGATGAAGACTATGAAGAAAGAGTACGCAGTGTATTTCGTCAGATAAATAGTAATGTAATTTACGATCGCAATACATATAATTATCAAACAGAACCTAATTTATACAATTTGAATGATCAATATCATCAAACACTTAGATTGTATGAAGAACGCCTCATAGCCAATAAACAGCGCGTTAAAACCGGAGAAGTTGCAGTTGGTAAACATACGGAAACTGAAACTGCACGAATTACAGTACCTGTTCAAAAAGAACGTGTTGTAATTGAGCGAGTTTCACCCACAGAAACAGGAACAGTCCTTGACCCCAATGAAGTGAGATTTCAAGAGGGTGAAGTAGCACGTATAGAAGTTTACGAAGAAACACCAGAAATTCGCAAAGAAGCCTTTGTTCGGGAAGAAGTACGAGTTAAAAAGGTAGTAGACAGAGATACCGTAGAAGCTGAAGACACAATTCGCCGCGAAGAGTTAGATGTGAATACTACAGGCGAGTTGCAGGTAGATAATGCTGCAAAAGATAGTCAAGGAACTATTTAGTTAAAAGCACAAAATTCAAAAAAATGTAGGGGCTTTTGACCTTGTTCTTTAGCCTCTATGTCTCTATTTGTATTATCCATAAATTGAAATAGTATGAGGCGGAAAAATATCTCCCTTTCGATAATTTGAAATTAAGGTACTTCATTCGAGAGAAAGATGTATAGAAGAGAATAAATTTTTACCTTAAGAATTGAAAGTTGATATACGAGTTCCGAGGAAAAATATAATGTCTCTTTACAAATTAAATGAATTTGATCCAGACTATCGTGATACTCTGGAAGGTAATGATATTAAAGGTTTAGGCGTATATACGGAAGGAAATGATGAAAAGATTGGTACAGTCAATGATGTTTTAGTTGATGATGAAGGACATTTTCGCTATTTAGTTGTTGACTTAGGTTTCTGGATTTTTGGTAAAAAAGTATTATTGCCGGTAGGTCGTAGCCGTATTGATTATGGGCGCGATCGCGTTTATGCTGTGGGTATGACCAGAGAGCAAGCAGAAGACTTACCAGAATTTGACGAACGCCAAGTTGATTACGATTATGAAGAACGAGTACGTGGTGTTTATCGTAATCCCCAATATAGTACCACCCCTGTAGATACAGCCACACCTCTAGATACTACTGCAACATTAGATACAGGTTTTACAGCTACTCCAGCAACAGCAGTCACCACACCAACTTTCACCCGCGATACCTATAATTACGAGCAAGAGCCTTCTTTATTTGGATTAAATGAACAAGACCATCAAACCTTGAGATTATATGAAGAACGGCTAGTTGCTAATAAGAGAAGACAAAAAACAGGTGAAGTTGCTGTTGGCAAACATATCGAAACTGAAACTGCTAGAGTTTCCGTACCAGTGGAAAAAGAGCATGTTGTCATTGAACGCATTACCCCAGATGATGCTGGTAGAGTTGTTGCGCCTGGAGAAGCTGACTTCCGTGAAGGCGAATTTGCGCGTGTAGAAATTCACGAAGAAACTGCTGACATTCGCAAAGAAGCATTTGTCCGTGAAGAAGTTCGAGTCCGAAAAGTGGTAGAGCAAGATACCGTTGATGCTCAAGAAACAATACGTCGGGAAGAGTTAGATGTCAATGCTCCTGGACTCCCAATTGAAGAACGCTAATTAGTTGAGGTGTGTTCAGTTTTGTCATTAGTCATTTGTGCCTTATCCTTAGTCAATACAAATGACTAATGACCAAACAACTTTCACAAGTTGTATTAGAGAATATTAGTATGGAACAAGCTAATTTAGCAGAATTTTCTGAAGAAAAAATTGTGCGTTTACTAGAAGAACATTTAGTAGTTGATACTAATATACATAAAGTCGGTGAAGTAATTGTTCGCAAAGAAATTGAAACGAGGATAGTAGAAGTACCTGTCCGGCGGGAAAAATTAATTGTGGAACAAGTTAGCCCACAATATAAGCAACTAGCAGAAATAGATTTAGCATTAGAGGAAATTTCAGAAATTACCTTAACTGCAATTGAAGATGGCGCAGTTGGTAATTTTGTTGGTGATTTGACGGTGAATGGAGAGTTTAGCTCACCCAAAATTGCTAGTTTAATTTTAAATGCGATCGCTCTCGAAAAAAATCACGGCTGTCAACGTGTGCGAATCTCTATTTTATGTGACAATGAATCACACAAACAAAAATATCAAGAGTGGTTTGACCGTTGCTCCAAAGGTCAACAGCCTCAATCTCTTTCATAAGTTTCTAGCAGATGATTAATAGTAGGTTGAGAATTTCTCAGCCTACTTTTTTATATATTTTATTAGCCATTAATAAAGCTCCCAAGAATTTCCTTGAGGAGCTTACTGAGTGTGAAACAGTAAATGACTAAAATCTATCTTTGCAGATTTAGCTTTACATCTTCCCAAAGATAGGGTTTATTGTCAATTAAATTTTTTATAGAGAAATAAAATGCAACATTAGATACTGACAATTCAAAAATATTTCATCATTCAGGGATACTAGAGACAAGATAGATGTTTGGAGCAAACCATATTCTTATTTTCTATATCTCACGTTAGAGGACAAAAACTGCTCAAAAGATAGAAGAAAAAACAATGATGAAAATATAATCTCAGTATATAAATCAATTCGTGATTTTATTTTATTGCTAAGTTTAACTAGCTGTAAAATTTGGTGTTAAATCAAATTTTGCTATTTAAAAAAGGAGATATTTAATTGTGAATTATACAAGTAATATTTATACTCACTGGAAACAGGCTAAAGGTGCGATCGCGCTTACATTAATGGCAATATTCCTCCCGGCTTGCAATTATAACGAACCACAGGCCATCACTCCAGCCACACCCCAGCAACAACGTAACCAAGTTAGTCGAGAAGTAGTAGACAACGAAATTGCAGAAGTAACAGATAAAACAGATGAACTCATCGGTAAAACTGTCACAATTAGAACGCAACCGATTAGATTAATTGGCCCTACAAGCTTTACAGTTAATGATAAAGAGCTATTTGATAGTCAAAATATTTTAGTGATTAATGCCACAGGCAAGCCTTTTACATTGCCCAGTACAAATGATATACCCCTGCAAATTACTGGACAAGTTCGCAGATTTGATTTAGCAAAAATCAATCAAGATTATAAATTAGATTTGCAGTCTGAATATTACAGCGATTATGATGATCAACCCGTAATTGTTGCCAAATCACTAGCTTTATCTCCTAACCCCGGTGAACTGACTGCCAACCCCAGCGCCTATTATGGTAAAAAACTCACTGTAACTGGTGAAGTTGAAAATATTAGTAGTGCGATCGCATATACCTTAGATGAAGACAAATTCTTTGGTGGAGAAGATTTACTCATACTCCACACCAAGTCACAACCAAGAGTGAAGCAAGGAGAACAAGTAACTGTTTCTGGTGTATTACGTCCGTTAGTAATTGCCGAATTAGAGCGAGACTATAACCTAACTTGGGATTCAAATTTACGGAAGCAATTGGCAGCAAAATATCGAAATCAACCTGTATTGATAGTTACGAATTAGTCCTTATACTAAGTTGCGTTCAGAAATATTATTCCTACTCCCAGCCCAAATTACTATCTTTTAGGACTTACGCAAAAAAACGAAAAAATAAGGTTTTAGAACAGGGTGCAGGGGTATGAGGGTGTAAGTATTCTAAACCCTTACACCCTTACACCCCCACACCCAATCTTGGTGCGTAATTCCTGTCTTTGATTGCAACTTGGTATTAACATCTTCAAAGTAAACGGCGTTCTTCACCCCACTTACGTAGTCTGAACGCCAAAAGCAACATCAGAACACCAAACATAATCGCATAAGCAGCCGTCATCCATAAAATTACTAACGCTCCTGTAATCGGCCAGATAATCAGTAGCACGCCAAAAACCAGAGATGCAATCCCCGCAGCGATGAGCAACCATTCATCGTCAATTTCTTGGCGTAAATGGTTGGCTGCAATAATCTCAAATATACCTGTGATAATTGCCCAAGCCGCTATGAAATAAAGCAAAACTAATGCTGTAATTCCCGGCCAAATAAATGCCATAACTCCCACTGCAATTCCAATTGCACCTTCAATTACCAATAACCAGCCGTGGATGTTACCGAGATGGTCTTTAAATCCAGCGATCGCTAATAATATTCCACCACCTAGCGCAAAGGCCGCAAACAAAAATACCAAGGCTGTTAAGGTAATTCCTGGCCAAAATAATGCTGCTAAACCAAATATGATGGCGAGTGTTCCCCGCAATGCGAGTGTCCACCAGTGTTTTGCTAACCGGGTTCCTATTCTCATAGTCTTTCAAAGCTTTTCCCTACCAGAAGGGCTTGGTCATTTAAATCAATGATGGAAATTTCTGGCTCTTCTTCCATCTGACTAATGCTGTATGGTGCGAGATGGATGAATATTGTTGGATGAGGGTGTAGGGATGTACTTATTCAAAATCCTTACACCCCAAACCCTTTCACCCTTACACCCAATCTCCACAGATAATCTTTGTGCGTAAGTCCTGTTACATAAGGGCTGTGCAGAAACTTTCAATATGGCCTTGCAGTTTTTACGGTAGTTGTGACATACTCGGAAAATAAATACGGTAAATCTATCGAGTTAGTGATGTTTGCTAATTGAACAGCCTATTACCAATGGTTTCTGAATGGTAGAAACCACTAGATTTATCAGTGAAATCAATCTCAAAGCCAAATTTAAAATCAAAAATTGTTTGACTTTCTTTGCTCACCATACAGCCAGGAATAAACAATGTTAAAAGACGCGCAAGGCCTTGAAGTTACGACAGACTCACCAGCAGCGATCGCAGCTATCAACCAATTTATAGATCAATCCCTCAGTTATGGCAAAGATATTGAAACTGTGATTCTGGAAGGTGTGAAAGCAGATCCAGGTTGTGCAATGCTTTATGCCTATACAGCAGCTTATTATCTGACGCAAGAAAATGCTCAGGCGTGGAAACAAGCAAGACCTTATTTACAAGCGGCGCAAGGGCTGTTATTTGGGATCACCAAACGAGAACGATTGTATATCCAGGCGATCGCCGCTTGGGCAATGGGAGCAGTTGATCAAGCGATCGCCTTACACGAAAAAATAGCCGCAAATTATCCGCGTGATTTAATTTCGGTGCAGCAAGGACAATATCACTACTTCTATTTAGGGGATCAAGAAAGATTACTCAAAATAGCTCAAAACGTTCTCAGCGCCAATCCAGACAACCATTATCTATACGGTATGGTGGCCTTTGGTTTAGAACAATGCCATCAACTAGAACAAGCCGAAGCAATGGGGCGAAAAGCCACAGCTATCAATCGCCGTGACCCTTGGGCGCATCATGCAGTTGCCCACGTTATGGAAACTCAAGGCAGAGTAGATGAAGGTATTGCTTGGATGGAAAGTTTGGCAGATACCTGGGAAAACTGCAACTCTATGTTGTACACCCATAATTGGTGGCATGTGGCGCTTTATTATTTAGAACGAGGCGACATCCAACAAGTATTAGCCCTATATGATGCTTATGTGTGGGGTCGAGCCAGAAAAGAATCTCCCAAGGATCAGGTAGGAGCGATCGCATTATTGCTCAGACTAGAGTTGCGCGGTGTTGATGTTGGTAGTCGTTGGCAAGATATCAGCACCTATCTGTTTCCTCGAATTAATGAACATGCTTTACCCTTTCAAGACTTGCACTACATTTATGCCTTAGCCAAAGCTAGACAATTTGACTGGGTAGACGAGATGTATTTGAGTATGCAAAAACATACTCAAACCATCAATCCATACTTGCGTCAGAATTGGTTAGAAGTCACAATTCCAGCAGCTAGAGGTATGATTGCTCATGCTAAAGGAGACTATGCCAAAGCTAAATCTGAATTAAAAATCGTACTACCAAAACTGCATCGGATAGGTGGTAGCCATGCTCAAAGAGCCTTATTTGAGCAAGTATATCGAGATGCAGTTTGGCATAGTGAAAAACAAAGTCAGGTTTATGCAGTGGTGGCTAGGTGATAGGTTACAGCTATTAATCTTGGCGGGGCGCTCATTGGCTTGGGTGTGACAGCCTTACTTTTTGTCCCGATGGCGATCGCTATTAAACTTGATAGTCCGGGGCCAATCCTGTTTAGTCAAATTCGCTGTGGCTGGATGGGTCAAAAATTTCGGATCTGGAAGTTTCGCTCAATGGTGACAAATGCGGAGGTACTCAAAACCAGCGTTCCTAACCAAGCTTCTGGTGCTTTTTTCAAAAATGATCATGACCCACGAATTACCCGTATTGGACGCTTTCTTCGCAAAACCAGTTTAGATGAATTTCCCCAATTTTGGAATGTTCTTATCGGCGATATGAGCTTGATTGGAACTCGTCCACCAACGCCCGATGAGTTAGAAAAATATGAAGTGAGCAATTGGCAAAGATTGGATGTCAGACCGGGAATTAGCGGTGAATGGCAAGTTAATGGTTGTTCAAAAATCCGTAACTTTGAGGATGTAATTGAACTAGATTTGCGTTATCAACAGAATTTGAGTTTACTCTACGATTTCACATTAAAGTTATACTCGTGAAGTAGGAGATAAAAACTGTCTGTTACTCAAAAAGAAAATAAATTTTTAAGTAAATAGAAAGATGCCAATAAACCGAAGTATGTAACAAACAATAAACTTGCCTAAAAACCTTTTCTCATCTGCCTTCTGCCTTGTTATAACGACAGTTTTTAACACAGACATATTTAGTTGTTATTCATAATGGGCATGAAGTATAGTTTCCCATTCTTTCACAATCCCTGATATCTAAACTTCTTGAATACCTTATTTTAAAAATAGCATTTACCCGACAAATTATGAATTCTAAAGTAAAAATTATAAAATCTAGTGGGATTTTTGATGGTAGAAAAGGGCGACAAATTAATGAACGAGTAAGCAACCTGATTGATTCAGAATTTAATACTTTTGTGGAATAAATGAGCAGATTAAAATAATTCTAGATATCAGTGGTACAACAACGGCTTTTGAAGTATTCTCCGATCAATGAGCATTTATTCAAAAAGCTACTCATTACCAAAATTGATTTCTAATAAAGAACAGTCATCTGTGAATATTTGACTACCTGTAGCATTTTTAATTGCCTCTAAAATAGAGTCTAATTCAGTTGATGCTTGCTGATTGCATCCAGTCATTAAATCAATAAAGCTGGGTAAATTCCACATTTTGCCATCAGGCTTTTCAAATTCGTAAAGTCCATCACTAAAAACATACAATTTACTGCTAAGTTGAATATCACATATAGCATTATAGTATTGATTTTCGGCATATATTCCAATAGGCAAGTTGGGGGTAATTAATTGTTGTACTTGTAAATCAGAATCAGTTGTAGGCGAAAATAATAAAGCGGGTGGATGGCCTGCACTAGCATAAGTTAGCTGAGAAGAAATTCGGTTAAAAACCCCATACCAGATAGTGAAGTACTGGTTATTTTGTTTATCCATCTGAAACACTTTATTTAAGCTGTGAAAAACTTCAGATGGATTATAGAGATTAGTTTGAGGTAGAGATTGCGATCGCAACAAATTATGTATAGAAATTGAAGGCAGAGCCGCAGCCAATCCATGACCAGAAACATCAAGTAAATATATTGCTAAATTATCCTCATCTAACCAATAATAATCAAAACAATCGCCGCCTAATTGACGGCAGGGAAAAAACCGAGAATTAATACTAATTAATCCTGATAGTGGTTTGGGAAGAATAGACTTGACATAATCAGCAGCTTCATTTAATTCTGTTTCTAAAAGCTGTTTTTGCAATTGTAAATCTTGAGCTAATTTCTGGAGTTCTTGATTTGTTTGATATAGTCTTAATCCGGCTCTAACCCTTGCTTTTAGCTCATTCACATCAATGGGTTTACTCAAGAAATCATCTGCACCTGTATCTAAACCTTCAACGCGGTCTTCTACAGCCTTGCGGGAAGTGAGCAAAATAAAGAAAGTTGATGATAACGATGGTTCCGATTTAATTTTGCGGCACAGTTCTAAGCCATCCATTTCATCCATTTGCCAATCTGAAATGATCAGCGCCGGATAGTGTTTATGAGCTTGTTCTAATCCTTGTATTCCACTAGATGCCAGAATTACTTCATATCCCTGAGCTTGGAGAGCTTGTTTTAAAACTAGTTGGATCAGGCGATCATCATCAATTACTAAAATTTTTACGGGAGAATTAGATATTTCAGCCATATTTTTAGAGAGATTAGTATATTTATGAGTGAGTGTCACAGGTGGAAAGATTTTGTAAAGTCGTAACGACCTTTTTATATTCCCTTTCTAACTGCTGAACCAGAACAGAAATTTGCTCTAATGATTGATCTAGGGCAGAATTTTCTAAAGTTTCACAGATATCGCCCAGGTTCACAGCACCAATACTCACACTAGGCGATCGCAAAGCATGAGCCGCTTTTTGCAACTTTATTCTGTCTCCCACTTTCATAGCCTCTTGAATTATTTGGATTCTCATTGGAGTATCTTCTAAGTAGACTTGGATCAGTTCAGCGACTAAATTCTCACCATCACTACCAGCCATGTTTTTTAACTCTTGCAGAAACCTTAAGTCAATTACTGCTGCTACGTCAGATTCTGGCGTGATGGAGGCTATTGCAGATTCAGGTACATCTATTGGCTCAGAGGGGGCTGCATCTTGATATTGCTGAATATCATACTTTTTCAGCACATCTTCCAGCGCCTCTAAACGAATGGGCTTACTGACGTAATCATTCATCCCAACTCTTAAGCACTCTTGACGATCTTCTAGGCGAGCATGGGCAGTCATCGCAATTATCCAGGGTTGAGTATGAGGAGAGAATTCCTGACGAATGCGGATAGTAGTTTCCCAGCCATCCATTTCCGGCATTTGGATGTCCATAAACACAACATCATAGAATTGCCGTTGCAAAGCTTCCAGGGCTTCACGTCCATTATTTGCCACATCAGCCCGAAAACCCAACCGATGCAGCATTTTGAGCGCAATTTTTTGATTCACCAACACATCTTCTACCAAAAGAATCTTCAGTGGCAAATTTTGCCCTAAGTTGTCATTAATTCTGGGTAGATGTGGTGTAGGTAAGCGGGAGTAAGAAGGAATGGTAACTTGAGCATCAATTCTTTGAGTAGACCAACTCCCACGGACAATTTGTAAGAGGGTATTGTGTAACTGGTACTGTCGCACAGGCTTATGCAAAAAGGCCGTAAACTCAGTTGCTACCTGCTTGACCTCTAAGGTTTGCTTACCTTTAAAACTCAACATCACCAAAGGTAGATTTTTTTGTTTGGGTATAGCTCGAATTTGATCTGTCAGTTCCTGAATATTCAGCTGGGGGCTATCGATATCCAATATAGCTAGGTCAAAGGCTGGTTGTTGCTTGATTAAACACAGAGGAACAGCCTTTAATTCTATTGCTTGGACATGGACTCCCAAGCTCTGAAGTTGCCAGGTTAAACATTTCTGTAAATTGACGTTATCTGCTGCCAGTAGTAATCGCTTACCAACAAGCTCTGGATAAATACTGCAAGAACCATCAATCGCCGAAGGATCAACTTGTAATGTGAGGGTGAAATTGAAAGTAGAACCTTGACCAATTTCACTTTCTACCCACATTCTGCCCCCCATAATCTCGCTCAGGCGCTTGCTAATTGCTAAACCTAAACCTGTGCCACCATAACGCCGATTCATGGAAGCATCTATCTGACTGAAGGGCTTAAATAGTCGATCTAAGCGATCGCTGGCAATTCCTATACCTGTATCACTCACCGCAAACAGAAATTCATAATATACATGATCTCCAATTGTGGTTTCTGGCTGGTGAACTTGTTGCTGCACTGTGATTGTGATAACGACTTCTCCAACTGTGGTGAATTTCACTGCATTGCTGACTAAATTCCAGAGAATTTGGCGTAAGCGGGTAATATCACCAATAATTAAAGTCGGTGTATGGGGTTGGAATTGGTACATCAATTCGATACCTTTCAAGGCTGCTTGGGGAGCCAGTAAATCTAAGGCTTCCTCCACGCAAACTTGCAAGTCAAAAGGTTGTTCTTCCAACTCTAAATTTCCAGACTCTATCTTAGAAAAGTCGAGAATGTCATTGATAATCGTTAATAAGGCATCTCCACTGTTACGGATAGTTTCTACATAATCGATTTGCTCAGGCTTCAGGGGAGTATCCAAAAGTAATCCTGTCATACCGATGATCGCATTCATGGGAGTGCGAATTTCATGACTCATAGTGGCGAGAAAATTACTCTTGGCCAAATTTGCAGCCTCAGCTGCTTGCTTGGCAACACTAAGTTCTTTGTTTTGCTGTGCTAACAGATTGGCTTGGTGAGTTTCTTGCGCCAGCAATTGTGCTTGGGTGAGGGCAATACCCATTTGATCGGCTAGGTGTTTGAGGAGATCCAGTTCTAACTCAGTCCATTGTCTAGGGTGAGCGCACTGATGGGCAATTAATAATCCCCACAAATCTTCCCGCACCAAAATTGGGACAACCAGATTGGCTTTTACCTGAAACCTCTGTAAAAATGTTACATGGCAAGGTTGTAATGCTGCTTGCTCTATATTAGAAATGACGCTAATCCTTCCCTGACGATACAAATCTAGGTATTTGTAAAAACAAGGATCGTAAATATCCTGATCCAAAGTGGCTGACCAACCTGAAATTACTGCCTCTTGTACAACTTTACCCGAACCATCAGGATTCATTTGGAAGATTAAAACGCGATCGGCTTGCAAAATACGCTGCACTTCCGTCACTGTTGTCTGGAGAATTTTTTCTAATTGTAAGGATTGGCGAATTTCTTCCGTAATTTGCTTGAGCAAAAGAGCGCGTTGGTATTGCTGCTGTAGCTCTTCTTCTGCCTTTTTGCGTTCAGTAATATCTAAATGGGTTCCCACCATTCTCAGAAATTTCCCTTGGAAATCTCGATTTACCAACTTACCCCGATCTAAAATCCATTTCCATTTTCCTGATTTAGTGAGAAAGCGTGCTTCTGCCTCATAAAAAGGCGTATGACCTTTGAGGTGAGCTATCAGCCGTTGTCGCATCAAAAATCGGTCTTCTGGATGGATCAACCCATTGGCAATTTTAATATTGTCTTCTAGCTCATCTGGATGATAACCCAGCATTGTGTACCAGCGTGAGCTACGATAAACTTCTCCAGTAGCTAAATTCCAGTCCCAAAGACCTTCTTCTACAGCATCTAGCGCCAATGTTAACCGTTCTTCACTTAATTTCAGGGCATTTTCTGATTGTTTTCTCAGGGTAATGTCACGATATTTCCACAAGTGACCATAAAATTTGTCATCAACAATAATGGGTACATAGTCTTGTTCAAAAATTCGCCCATCCTGGAGTTGCCATTCTTGATTGACAACTATCTCTCTTTGATTTAGGAACTCATGTACACGCTGGATAAATTTTTCTGGCTCCACAAACAGCTGTTTGCTCATTTCGGATGCTTGGCGACAATCCATGCCTTGTAAAGCTTCTGGAGGCAGGGAAATACCAAATAGATCGCAGAATTCTTGATTTGTCACAACAACGTGGCGGTTTTCGTCTTCTAACAAAACACCAATTTGCAGACTTTCAATTAGTGTTGTTAATCGTGAAGCTGTGGCTCTTAATTCGGCTCGTTGTTCTGTGAGTTTCGTGGTCAGTTTTTTGGCATCTGTGAGAGCAGAATTTTTGGCTTGTAAGAGAAATAGATAATCTGAAACTGAGTCGTATAAAGGAAAATCATCAATACTCAGTTCTAGTTGTTTGAGGGCGGTAATATCTGTAATCCAGGGAGAACCAAGAAATACTAGATGATTGTTTTCCTCCACACATACTATCTGTCCCTTGAGTTGCATATCTTTGTGGAGAGATTGCAAAAGAAACAGCGATCGCGTTTGTTGACAAATGGCCTCAAAACTAACTGCACAGTTGGGGCGCTTGATGCGGAAATGTGCTTCTAGGGAGCTATTGAGGATGGTCATCGGTTCGAGAATCCTCTGAAGTACCTCACCCACCTGGATAATCTGCATTTCTTGATTAATTACCAGATGGAAGGGAAACAATGCTGCAAATTGGTCAGCACTAAAACTGAATTGCCTTAACGCGATCGCCTCATTATTTGTCATCAGATTGCGTATCTGTGTATTTAATAGCAAAGGTATCGTGAGCATCTCCTTGTTCACGAAAACTTATTTGAGTAATATCTATATCTGTATGAAAACGTTTTCCTAATCCATGCAGTAAACCAATCACCATCGGTGCTAATCCTTGCCGAGTAGATTGGTAGTGGAGATTCATGGATTGTTCACTGGTGTGTTCACACTCAAAAGATGGGGGACTAAGTTGAGAAAAACTTAAACCTACCCTCGCATGGAGATTATCCAAATTCTCGATAAACTGGGGTAAGGAACTTCCAGCACTATCTAAAAGTTCTCCATAGCCTTCTTTGGCAGTATAGTTAACCCAATATTCTCCAAAAGCTATCAAAATTTCCTGTGCAGGCATACTCAAGACCTCACAAGCCGCTTCAACCAAACTATAGGTAACATCGTCGGAATAACCATCCATACCAATAAAAAAGTCAATATCTTCCAGTCCCGCCTTGTATTTAATAGTTTCCCAAATATCCTCTCCGTGGCACTCACAAATCATATCTTGAATTGCTTTGTTCACTAGTCCGTACATTTTCTTACCTTGCTTGTGTAAAAGTGTGATTTATTGCTTAAGTAACTTGTGGGCTGTCGCCAGTATTTCTGATTTGATAAAAATTGAATATATCCTATAAAGTCAATTTCCTAAAATTTATAACTTTCCGGCTTACCTTTTGTCCACTTAAATTAATAAGTATAAAATCAACAGGCTGAAAGCTGAATCATCTATTTAGCACACACAAAAGATTCTGAAGGCAGTTAAGCGCGTTTAGAGGTATAGGAATCCGATTTGATTTCTTAATCTAGTTGTGTAGGCAGGGAGTAGGGAATGGGGAGTAGGGAGTAGGAAAGAAGCTTGACCTGGGTCTACTGATTTTTTTCATAAATCAAATGGCATTGCTGAATGAGGGGATGAATTTGATGTCTTGGAAATTTTTAACTCCTTATTCTCTCTGCGTCTTTGCGCCTCTGCGTGAGATAAATCATCCCGCAATTATGCAACGCCAATCAAATATTAGTCCTATATGAGGGAAAGAATCTAAACGACCATTACATACAATACCTTTGTCAAAATAAACTCACCCTCATAAATTGGCAAAGGTATTGTATAAGTTAAGTGTTATTTAACCTTGAGGAGTGGATTGATTATGATGCGTTGGCTCACAGCAGTTACACAACGAAATCTGTTGAATATGGCTGTTGTCATATTTATCGCCCTAGCTAGTAGTTTCACTCTACCTACTCCTGTTTGGGCTGCTTCTAGCTTGGGAATTGATCATGGTCATCTAACCGCTTGTCCGAGTTCGCCAAACTGTGTTGTAAGTCAAGGTGCGGATGCAAAACACGCCATTGAACCGATCGCTTATCATGTAGACCGGGATACAGCACGCGCAACCTTACTCAAGGTTCTCACCGTTGTTCCTCGAACAGAGGTGATAGAACAAACAGATAATTACATTCACGCTCTTTCTAAGAGTCGCATCTTCAAATTTATTGATGATGTGGAGTTTTATTTTCCTGAAAATGAATCAGTGATTCATATCCGTTCTGCGTCTCGTGTCGGACAATCGGATCTTGGTGTCAACCGCACACGTGTAGAGCAAATTCGTCTGGCTTTGCGCGATTTAAAGATTTAAGTTGCAGTGCGATCGCTCAGTTACCAATTACTTCATAACCTGCCTGAATCGCAGTATTGTAGATTGTAGCGATCGCCTCATAGTCTGATAAATCCACAGCCGCAAAACCCTTGACACCAACTTTGGTCATAGCAATTTGAAGTTCTGCATCAGGTTGGAGTAAGGCTGCTTGAATCTGCTCAATCACTGATTTATCTAGATGTGGTGCAGCGACTAAAGGCGGTATCGGACATGGGCCAATCACTTCTATCACTCGCAAATGTTCAGATAACTCAGGAAAATCTCGTAGTTCTTGTTCCAAAACTACACTATCAATCCCCGCGCAATCTGCAAGCCCATCCACCACCCAACGTATCGAACGCTGGTGAAATCCTGATGCTATGGTCTGTCCAAAAAAGTTTTTTGGGTGTTGACCTTGTAATAACCGATGTCGGAGCAGATTATAGCCACTATTAGAGCCGAGGTCGTTGTAACACAGAGTTTTACCAGCCAAGTCTGCAAAACTATACAGATGACTATTTGCATTCACAATCACATCCGTAAAGTAAACAGGATGGTTTTGATAACGTGGTGCATCCAGCACTGGCGCAACTATTGGTTGTAGTTGATTTTTCGCTACTTGATTATATCTGACCAGAGGTAAACCACAAATAAACGCTAAATCTAGCTGGTTTGTTAAGAGTGTTGGGTCTTGTAGCGGGTCATATTGACTTGCTTGTAGTTGGGTTTCGACTCCCAAAATCCGACCAACATAACCCACAATTGCTTCATAAAACCCAAACCAACTCGGCGCTAAGTAAGATATGACCCGCAGCTTTGTTAGTTCACTCACTGATGACTCTCCAAATCCAATTCATTTTGTAGTGCGGGAACTATGATTAGCTTGCGATATGACCAATGAATGCTGAGGAAAATTAGACTCATCAAGGTCAAAAACATAATCTTGAAAACTATGCCATAGCTTTTAGTATGCGACCACAATCGCTGAAAAAACGCTGTCCCAATCAACACAGGCTGCCACAGGCTTTGATTAATGTTCTGAGAATTATTTAAGCCAATAGTTAAGGATGCTGTATTTTGCTGTGCAACTGTCATTATTACTACCTTTTGAGCTATGTCCTATAAATACGGTAATTCGATAGATTTAGTGATGTATATTAATATGGCATAGCTTGAGGCCACAAGCAAGCTTTTATCCAAAATGTAGAGATGTTGTATACAACATCTCTACGTATTAGATGGCGTAGAAATCATGTTTAGTAAAGCAAATGAGTATCAGCCGCAATAGTAAATATTGATTCATTGTGATATTTGCAACGACTAATATAAGTGAAATACGTCAAGCGATCGCCAGAGTTAAAATAAATGTAAAAGTTTAGCAAAAATACTCATAATTAATAATCACTGCCAACTAATTCCCCATACAGCTTTATGGCTGTGATATTATGGGAGACTGCTGCATATATTTAGAAAAACTAGAAAAATAGATCATGGCTCTGACGCAACAGCGCAAACAAGAAATAATTTCCAACTTCCAAGTTCACGAAACCGATACTGGTTCGACTGATGTCCAAATCGCAATGTTAACAGAGCGAATTAACCGCCTCAGCGAACACCTCCAAGCAAACAAAAAAGACCACTCTTCCCGCCGTGGTTTGCTTAAGCTGATTGGTCATCGTAAACGCCTGCTGGCTTATCTCCAGCAAGAAAATCGGGAAAAATATCAAGCTTTGATTGCTCGCCTTGGTATTCGTGGATAGGGACTATCGCTTATGTCTGCTGAAGAATCTGAACGCAGTCGTTTGCCTTTTGAACCGAACAAAAAACGCCAAAAACCTGTAAAAGTTCAAAAAAATCCCATCAAATCCAATATTTCCACAGAATCAGCCAGCCAGAAACCGCCATTGACAAAAGAAGAAATGGCTATTCCCAAAGTGGTGAGTCAGAGGATGATTCGGCGGGTGGCATTTTTTTGTGGTGTCCCCACAGCGTTAGGGATTACTACATTAGTAGTTAGCTATCTACTAGCGACACAAGCCCAGATCAAAATAGCTCCTGTTGCCGTCTTACTGGTTAATATGGGGCTATTTGGTTTAGGTGTGTTAGGCATTACTTACGGCGTTCTTTCAGCCTCTTGGGATGAAGAAAGGCCAGGAGGTTTACTCGGAATCAGTGAGTTTTCCACCAATTTCGGACGTATGGTAACGGTTTGGCGCGAAACTCGATAAAAGAACCTCTGACAATTGGCGCTCAGGTATTCAGATAACTCAGTATTGGGTAATTTACGCATAAATGTTGAAGTTAAAGTTATATAGCTTCAACATTGCTAATCCAGAAATCTACTATCTGATGTCACCCAATATCCAGTAGTTCCAAGACTGAGCGCCTTATTTTTTTACCAAAAACTGGGGGTGTGGGTGTGAAAGAGTATAGGGCTTCGCCGTGAGCGTCAGCCGAACGGTGTAAGGGTTTTGAGCAAGTACACCAATTAACACCTCTGACGAAATAAGTTTAGTAAACGTAACCGACAGCAAAAGACTTCTAACTCTCTAACCTGTAACCTATAACCTGTAACCTATAACCTGTCACCTATAACCTGTAACCTATAACCTGTAACCTATAACCTGTCACCTGTCACCTAATAAATGTTAATTTCTCATCATTAAAAATTACGCGCCACACTGAGAAGTACGACAATATAGTTAAGCTTATTCATTTGATATTTCACTCAACTAATCAGGTAATTTAAGATGATCGTAGTCATGAAGATTGGTTCCCCAGAGGCGGAAATCAACCGCATTGACGAGGAACTAACTAGCTGGGGACTAACACCAGAAAAAATTATAGGTAAACACAAAGTCGTAATTGGTTTAGTCGGTGATACTGCTGATTTAGATCCCCTACAAATTCAAGAAATTAGCCCGTGGATTGAGCAAGTTTTAAGAGTAGAACAGCCTTATAAACGGGCTAGTCGTCAATTTCGTCATGGCGAAGCTTCAGAAGTGGTGGTGAATACTCCTGATGGTGCAGTTGTCTTTGGCGAACAATATCCGTTAGTGGTGGTGGCTGGCCCTTGCTCGGTAGAAAACGAAGAAATGATTGTGGAAACAGCACAGCGAGTTAAAGCCGCAGGTGCTAAGTTTTTACGCGGCGGTGCATACAAACCCCGGACTTCGCCTTATGCTTTTCAAGGACATGGTGAAAGTGCTTTGGATTTACTGGCCAAGGCGCGAGAAGTTAGCGGGTTGGGTATAATCACTGAAGTGATGGACGCTGCTGAACTTGATAAAATTGCGGAAATTGCTGATGTTGTCCAGGTAGGGGCGAGAAATATGCAGAACTTCTCGCTGCTGAAAAAAGTCGGCGCACAACCCAAGCCGGTGCTGTTGAAACGGGGAATGTCATCCACAATTGAAGAGTGGTTAATGGCGGCTGAGTATATTTTGGCGGCGGGAAATCCGAATGTAATTTTATGTGAGCGCGGTATTCGCACCTTTGACCGCCAGTACACCCGCAACACCCTAGATTTATCGGTAGTACCTGTATTGCGAAAACTCACACACCTGCCGATTATGATTGATCCTAGTCATGGTGTTGGCTGGGCTGAGTTTGTACCGGCTATGGCGATGGCTGCGATCGCATCTGGTACTGATTCTCTCATGATTGAAGTGCATCCCAACCCGAAAAAAGCTTTATCTGACGGGCCACAATCGTTGACACCAGAGCGTTTTGACCAGTTAATGCAAGAATTGGCTGTGGTTGGCAAAGCTGTAGGACGCTGGCCACAACCTGCAACCGCTTTGGCTTAAGGTAACAGGACTTACGCACCAAAATTATCTGTGGGGGTGTAAGGGTTTTGAATACTTACACCCCATACCTTTACCAATTCCTTTAGTAGTGTTCTTTGTAGAGTACATCTCAGGTGTTACTAGTGCGATGTTAAGAAATCTAAATTCCAATCAATCGTGAACTTTTGCCAGTCTGCGCTAGGGTAGAAAAGGACACGTAATTTATCCATTCCTGCTTGTGTTTCTTTGCAAACGTCCAGCCGCCTTATTAAGCTTGGCTGTTTTACTTACTTCCCTAACAGCTTGTAGCAACACTCCAGCCGCTAAAAACCTGGAAAATTCTTTGGCGGCTGATCCCCAACTGCAAAACAACCCAGTTGTTTTTGGAGAAACTAGTAAAAACGAAGCACCAGCGCAAAATACAACAACAGTCCAGCTTCCTGCGGATTTTCCCAAAGA
Organism: Aulosira sp. FACHB-615; assembly: GCF_014698045.1. Lineage (GTDB taxonomy): Bacteria > Cyanobacteriota > Cyanobacteriia > Cyanobacteriales > Nostocaceae > Nostoc_B. The sequence goes on along the minus strand of NZ_JACJSE010000027.1, from coordinate 6,505 downwards.
GATTCCCTTATATACTAATGCCACACTTCAGGAAGTTACACCTGCAAGTAATTCCAATAATCAAGTATCAACTCGTTGGCTGAGTTCTGACCCCAGCAATTTTATTACGAGCTTTTATCGTAGCCAGTTGCAAGATAATAACTGGCAAATTTCACAACAGCCAACTGATGATGTAGGTACTTTTGAAGCACGACGCAATGATTTGCTAGTCAAAGTATCTATCCAACCCCAATCTGTGACAAATCCTGCACCTAATCAACCACAAACAGCTACTAGCATAGTGATTGATTATGCGCCCAATAGTACCAATACTGCACAATCTCAGCCCACAACTAACAATACTCCCCAAGCTGGTGATCCGCAGTTTATTGGGCCAGTTGCACCTAACACTACAACTCCCCAACTCAACACTACACCCAATAATTCAACCACCACTGCAACTACAGCAGTATCTCAAGAATTTGCTGACCTCAACAAAGTACCACAAGAATTACGTCAACATATCCAAGATTTAGCCGCCTTGGGTGTGTTATCGGTGGAATCTCCCGCAAATAAGGCGAATACAAATAACACGAATTTATTTGAACCTGGTAAAATTATCACCCGCCGAATCTATGCGCGTTGGTTGGTTGCGGCTAATAATGCGATGTATCCGAACAATTCTACTAAGCAGATACGTTTGGCTAGTGAAAGTACGCAACCTGCTTTTAGTGATGTAGCAAAAACAGACCCAGATTTTGCCGCAATTCAGGGACTAGCTGAAGCTGGTTTAATTCCTAGTACCTTATCAGGAGATACAACCACAGTTTTGTTTCGTCCTGATGCACCTTTAACTAGGGAACAGATGATTTTATGGAAAGTGCCTTTGGATACTCGCCAAGCTTTACCCACGGCTAATTTAAATGCAGTTCAACAAACTTGGGGTTTCCAAGATGCTGGGAAAATCGACCCGAAGGCATTAAGGGCAATTTTGGCAGATTTCCAAAGTGCGGAACAATCAAATATTCGGCGAGTATTTGGTTATACGACGCTATTTCAACCGAAAAAACCTGTGACTCGTGCTGAGGCGGCGGCGGCTTTATGGTATTTTGGCACGCTAGGCGAGGGTGTATCGGCTGCTGATGCTTTGAAGGTGAAGCGATCGCCTGCCTGATTCTTCTTTATACAATATTCGTAAATCGTGAAAATTCAGTAAATATATTTTGCTGCGTCTTTATCTGCTGCGACTTTTTCAGTAAAATTGCAGAAATTTGGAACTGTAACTACAAATTTTAACCATCATTTAAAAATACAGTCGGTACATTTACCTTTTTCTCAAATATCTTTTTACTGGATACGCAGCAGATGAAAAAACAATTGTTGGCGGCTGGCTTTGTCGTTGTATCTTTGGTGTTGCCGCAGAAAGCTTTGGCTGCGAATTTTAGCCAGCTTTATGTATTTGGTGATAGCTTATCGGATACAGGTAATGTTTTCAATGCCACGGGTGGTACTTTTCCAGCAAGTCCGCCTTACTTTAATGGCCGTTTCTCTAATGGCCCTTTGTGGTTGGAATATTTTGGTAATCAGTTAGGATTAAACCCTGCTTTAATCACCGATTTGAATAATGGTAATCCCAGCCAAGGTATTAACTTTGCCTTTGGTGGTTCTTCGTCTGGTTTGGGTAATGCGGTTGTGAGAGATGCACCATTACCGGGAGTTTTAGGACAAGTAGGTGTATTTGCTCAGTCTTTATTGGCTAATAACCAAACTGCTGACCCAAATGCACTGTATGTTGTGTGGGGTGGTGCTAATGACTTTCTATTCCCTAATCCCGACGACTCATCAATACCAGTTAATAACATTACTCAGGCATTAAGTACCCTGGTGAGTGTGGGTGCAAGAAATCTTTTAGTGTTTAACTTGCCCGATTTAGGCAAGCTTCCAGGCGCTACTGTAGATAATCGAGTTCCGGCTAGTCTGACGCAATCAAGCAATAATTTTAATTTTGGCTTGCAAGCAACTGTCGCTGCTTTCAGTCAAAATCCCAATCTGAATGTTATTCCTGTGGATGTCAATTCTTTATTTAATCGGGCGATCGCATCTCCAGCGCAATTCGGGTTTAATAATGTTACTGACTCTTGCTTATCTCGGTTTGATATCTGCCGAAACGACCAAACTAAGTTTTTGTTTTGGGACGATTTTCACCCAACTACCACGGCGCATCAATTTATCGCAGATACCGCACTAGCCGCCATCCAAGCACAGGAAGTCCCCGAATCTTCTACAACTTTAGGATTATTGGCGCTTGGTGTTGTGGGTGGAGTTGGAATACGCAAGCGCCAACAAAAAAAGCTGGCTGTCACTCCAGCAAATCCGGTTCTTGACGCACAATTATCTCGTATAAAGGTTGAAAGCTAAACCAACCTAAATTATGCGAACCAACTTGAGTATGTGCTATCTCTGCATACTCATGTTTAATCGGGCTAGGTTTACCCGCAGCCTCAGCTAATAATTGTGCTTGACAAGAACGCTCCATTGTGGTGAACCACCAAGCAGCTTCATCGACTGAGTGACCAACAGTAAGTAAACCGTGGTTTTTCAGGATAATGGCTTTGTTTGTCCCCAGGGTTTGGGCAATGCGCTGTCCTTCCTGCGGGTCAAGCACTACACCTGTATAGTCATCAAATAAGCTGTGGTCTTGGTAAAAAGCACAAGCATCTTGAGTCAGGGGGTCAAGCAAGCGACCAAGGCTTGACCAGCTTTTACCATAGATAGAATGAGCATGGGCGGCGGCGACGACATCTGGTCTAGCTGCATGAATTTGGGAATGAATGGCAAACGCAGCCCGATTCACTGGGCGATCGCCTATAATTACCTCACCTTCTTGATTGACTAAAATTAGGTCACTGACGCGAATTAAACCAAAGTGCATTCCAAAAGGATTCACCCAAAAGTGTTCCGGCGTTTCCGGGTCGCGTGCTGTGATATGACCTGCAATTCCCTCATCAAAGCCATAGCGGGAAAATAACCGCAAGGCGGCGGCTAGTCTTTGTTTCCGGTGTAGGCGTTCTTCGGTAATAGAAGTAAATTTTGGTGGTTCAGGTGCGTTTGGTTTTTGTACAGATATTGTTTGCATAATTAAGCCAGTGGTGAATATTTATCGTTAGGATAAGGCAGAAGACAGAATAATTTTAATAAATGTGGGATTACGAACAGTTATTTAAGATTATTGAAGAATTGGTGATGCACCATTCGCCTAGCGGTGTAGAGGGTGAGATTAACCAATTTTTACTCCAGCAATTTGCTGCCCTGGGAGTAGAAGTTTGGAGCGATCGCGCTGACAATATTATTGCTAAAATTCCAGGGAAAGACTCTACTAGAGCGATCGCTATTACCGCCCACAAAGATGAAATTGGCGCAATTGTCAAAACAGTTGGCGAAGCAGGTAAAGTAGAAGTCCGCAAGCTTGGCGGTGCTTTTCCTTGGGTTTATGGCGAAGGCGTGGTTGATTTATTAGGCGACAATGAAACTATCTCTGGTATTCTCAGCTTTGGTTCTCGCCATGTCTCTCACGAATCTCCGCAAAAAGTCCAACAAGAAGACACACCTGTAAAATGGGAAAATGCCTGGATTGAAACCAAGCGCACCACCGCCCAACTAGAAGCCGCAGGTATTCGACCAGGAACCAGAATGGTTGTTGGCAAACATCGCAAACATCCCATTCGCTTAAACAATCACATCGCCAGTTACACCTTAGATAATAAAGCTTCAGTTGCGATTTTGTTAGGTTTAGCGCAAACCCTGAAGCAACCAGGCTGTGATGTGTATTTAGTCGCCTCAGCCAAAGAAGAAGTCGGCGCAATTGGGGCGTTATTTTTTACCCAAAATCAGCAATTAGATGCGTTGATTGCTTTAGAAATTTGTCCCTTGTCTCCAGAATACCCCATACAGGATAATGAAAGTCCGGTGTTGCTGTCTCAAGATGCCTATGGCATATATGACGAAACCTTGAATTTGCAATTGTGCCGTGCTGCGAAGCAACTAGATATAACTTTACAATTAACTATTCTCAGTGGCTTTGGTAGTGATGCTTCCATTGCGATGAAATTTGGTCATGTCGGTCGTGCATCTTGTTTGGCATTTCCCACACAAAACACCCACGGTTATGAAATTGCTCATTTAGGTGCGATCGCTAACTGTATTAATCTATTAAAAGGCTTTTGCGAAACATTCACCGAATAAAGCCGATGACGGGATTTGAACCCGTGGCCTGCTGATTACGAAACACTAAACCCAGTAATCGTATTTACTGGGTAATTTAATATGCAAAATTTGTATTTTGTCACTCTACTACAAAGTAAATAGAATCAAGTTTCTGTTTAAGGGCATCAAACGCCAAGCCCGGACTTAAACAAGTTTCTGACTGAATTACACCATCTCTCAAAGGCGATTCACAAGCCGCATAGCAGAATCCATCCTCTGTGAAGAAGATTTCTAAAAGTAAGCCTTTGTAATTTTGGTAATGAACTGTCATTTCAGTTATTGTACAAAACTCTTATTTTGTTATTTCCCTAACAAGGATAAAGCTAGAGGACAGTTAGACTGGCAGTTTTTAGGGAACTTAGCACTTATACCTTTTTTTGATTTTGAAATTAGTGCTTTACTATTGCACGTAGTACAGTTGTATTCTTCTGTCATTTTATTAGTCAAAATTTATATTTCGTCATCATTTTGATTTATTCGCTCCCATTCAGGATGTTCGCAAGGGTCGTAATTACTAGATTCGCATTCAATCAAGCTACCGTCTGCCTCAATAGAAAATACGGTTTTCCAATATTCACAAGGCTCACCAATATTTTCTTCTGTTAATCCCTGAAATTGCCCAGCATCGCTAAAGATACCTTCTTCGGTGTAATAGCTCAAGTAACCAACAACAAGGAAATCGCTCTCTATTTTTATTAAGATAAATTCATCTGTATTATCGAAATGCTCTTGAATGCAATCAACTGCTTTATCTAATAGCGTTTTACGATAAATGTCTTGAATAACTTCTGTTGCTTTAATTTTTAAGTTTTCATCCATTGTTCAAAAGTTAGATTTTGTCTCATGGTGGCAGAGGGCGATCGCGTTTACTGAGGGCTAAATCAAAAGCCCTCTGGTGTGCTTTCTCGTCTATCCAGCTATGGTACAAGCGGCTGTGAACCTCTAGGGAGTGTCCCATCTGCTTGGCTGCTAATGAAATATCAATTCCATATTCTAATGAGCGTATCGCCCAAGCATGGCGTAGGTCATAAGGTGAAAAGGGGATGTTCGCCCGACGAAAATATCTTGTTACAGTTTCACCTATTACCCGATTGGGGCGATCAAGGTCTATTTTTGGACATTTAGGAAATGCTAGTTCAAATACATCAAACCATTCAGGATGCAATGGCCACACAATTCTTGAGCCAGTTTTACCATCAGTTATTGTTATCCCTTTTCCCGGTTTCAAGGTCGCTAAGTCAACATAAAAAACCTCATGATTCCTTAATCCATAAGCTGACATAATCCCGTAAACCCATCGCCAAGAATCATTCTGAATCAAGTAAAAACCATCCTGGATTTGCTTATCGCTCGGAATCTCACGGGGTCGTCTTTTAGATAATGAGTAGTTACCTGATAATTCCGAAAAATCAGCGTTCAGTCCGGCGAACTTGGCAAAAATGGTCAGAGTAGATGCAAACCGTTTTCTACTCCGCGTATCTGGTTTTGATTTTTGAATAATTATATCTTTTAAAATTTCAATGCTTAAAACATCATTTTGGGGTAAAAATTTTAAAACTGATACATATTCAACGTTCCAAGTCGTTTCTGTCTTAAATGTCTTCGTTCTTCTTAGAAAGTATTCTTTTTCAAAATCAACTATTAATTCTCCTATTGTTTTCTTGTCTTCAGCTAATTCCAAATCAAGGTAATCAGCCCAATCAAATGTTTTCGCGTCGATTTGCACGCTGATTTTCTTAGCCAGTCTCTCTGCTATCTTTACCCCATCAGCATTAGCATTGGCGGCTGATATCCTCTGTTGATAAGGTTTGTTCTTGCCTAATAATGCCTTGGGAGGCAATGTTCCCCGAATGTACAGCCGTCCTCCGATTTGCTCAATTGTTAGTCCACAGTAGTTGTTTTTTAAGCGTCCATTCGCTTCTTTAATTCGCTGTTCTATCATCTCATTCACTCATTCATCCATGCCTGTTCATCTTCAAGATTTTCATCGTCATCCTGACCTATTACCGACAGAAAGAAATAACCGCAGGTCATACACTCGTAAACGGCATGGCGCTGATCCAAATACCACCCATTAGAGTTACATTTTTCACAACAAAAAGGTAGTTTTACTATTTGGTATCGTTCATTCATTTTTTTTTCAGCTAAACTATTGACCGTGTAAAACTCTCATCGGTGCGATCGCGCTTCTGTGGCATGAAAACGCGATCGCATTTCGCATTTTTTGGCATCCCCGAAAATTTGTCTACAGTTGCTACAGTGC
>NZ_JACJSE010000026.1 GCF_014698045.1 Aulosira sp. FACHB-615 | reverse complement strand
GCGATCGCCAAATCTTTGCGTTCAGAATTTAATGCTAAATCATACGTTTTACCAGTAACACGGACAGTACCATCATTTCCAAGCTGACCTATATTTGATGCCAACTTCTGGGACACCTGGGAGATTCGAGTGAGTGTATCTTGCTCCATTGCCGCCACAGCTTTGGGCGATAACTGACCGGTAGCTTTGAACTCATTGGCAACTTCAACAATTCGTTTTTTGTAATCGTCAGGTTTACCCAAACCATCAGCCGCAATGTACCATGAGCGCAGGTGGTCGATGGTCACAGATGGTGATGAAGCGCGAGTATAGCCCTGCTGCGTACTCTCCAACTTGTAGCCACGCTCCTGCAAGTATTTTTGTACTAGCTGATCAGTTCCTTGGGCATTACCCACCACAAACGAACTACCAGCAGCTATAGCCTTATCAAGCAGTGGGACGTAGTGATTATCAAAAGTCTGTTGGATTTGCTCGTTTGTTACACCCCGCCACGGGCCGGAGCCAGAAACCATGATTACGTCGGTTTTTGAATAATTGCCTGTGTTTGCGCCATCGCCCCAAGCCTGTTCGTAATTGCGAGTACTGGATGGTGTACTGGCTGGTGCTGATGATTTACCGATGAATTGAGTGGCTATGTCTGCCATCGCCACATCTTTTTTCATGTGAGAAGCCACCGCATCGTTTATAGGCTTGAGTTGAGCAAGGGGATTTGGCTGTACCTGCGGAAACTGCGGTTGCGGCGGCGGCGGCTGTGACAGTGGCGCTTGGGGTGATGCCACGGGCGGTTTTAAATGTTTTGGACGGTCAGGCAGCGATCGCACTTTCTTCTCGTATTCAGCTTGGAAATCAATCACACGACCAAACTTCTTGGTCATGGACTCAAAAGTTGATTCAGGAATTGATGAATTTACCAAATTAAATACGGCGAGTCCCTTTTTCGTTTCCAGTGGCACATCTTCTGGTGGCACTTGGGCAATCGCAACATTCTTGTCAGCCAGCCACTCGGTCACAGTCGCAATTTTATGGTTGTCCACGGCTAGTTGTGTCAATCCCAACATTTTATCTTCGGGTGTGGCAAACAACATGGTGGGACGCTCTTTTATTTTGTAGAGCATCGGTGCAGTTTTTGCGATCGCTCTGTGTTGTTCTTCATTGACTGTCTGTTGACCAAACACTTGGTTTTGTTTCACCCAAGTTTCAGGATATTGAACTGTTGCGGGGTCAACTTTCACGACCATTGTTGTGGTGAAATTGCTCTGGAGCGTCACATTAACTGGTGTTAATTGACCAAATTTTAGCGCCCCCAAGTTTTTGATTGCTTCTTTATCTTTATTAAAAAACAGTACTCCCAACGGTTCCCCATTTAAAAACACGGCATCTCTTACTTGAGATTGCGGTACTTCCAGTGTTAGTTTTCTATATTCTTTATCTGCAAATTTCTCGCCTTCATAATCGTAAGAATTAGTTTTATCAATCTTTATAAAATTCCCATTTGGTGACTCAGCTATCACAAAAGCATTGTGTTTTTCGGATATGGTCGTAAGCTTGAGATTAAGAGGTTTCCCGTCAGCAAGATAGTTTACTGCCTGGAGTTGCTTGATAGAGTCGGCATCCAACTCTCCAAGAGTTTTACCATCTAACTTAATTTTCACTACTCCTGTGGGTACTGGTACTTTACCAATTTCCAAGCTGACTTGTTCACCGTGAAATGTCTTGTCAGCATAAGAGAACTTTTTGATTTCTCGGATGGTAAACTCTACTGGTTCCTGTCCTGGCACAGAAACCGTCGCTTTGGCTGTCGAAGTTTCCCCAGGCAGAATATTAGCCTGCGCCTTTGTGCCAATTGGTAAATGCGCCGTCCTCGGCTCTAACGCTGCAAACTCCTTATATTCACCATCACCATCGGCAACAAACACTAATCTCGAAGCGTAGCGATCGTGTCCCGGTGGGTGGTCACTAGCTCGGATTTCTACATTGTATTTTTCGTCGGGGTTCCATTCTTTACCCTTGAAGTTGTTAGCCTCATTACTCAGTGTGCCGACTCGCAAATCAGTAAATTGCAGTTCCCCCAAGCGCGAGATAATTTCCTCACTGAATGCCGCGAACACAAAGTTAGGTGTTTTCTTCTGGATTTGACTTTTATTTTGAATTTTGAATTTTGAATTTTGAATTGATTCAAGTTCATCCTGCCTCGCCGCCCCAACACTCCACGCTGCCGCTGCCGCCGACAATCGTTCGGACTCTGGTATGCTCTCACAATATGCTTGGGCAAATTTGTAAGCCTGCGAGAACATCAACCGCGTTTGTCCTTTGGTCAGTTCGGGACGGAATTCAACCAGCTTGGCGTTGTTGGTTGTCATCCCTGGCTTGAGGTTGTTTTCCTCTATTGACTGGGGGCTGATTGTGCCGAGTCTACGAAACTTAGGATTACCATTATCATCCTGTTCGTTGTTAATTTGGGCGATCGCCAATAATTTGTTGCTGCGCTTGTCCTCTACCAGCTTCAAGTTGATAGATTCTGCCTTCCAAATGCCCGGATGCTTGTGGCGTAAGAGGTTTGTCATCTCCAGCTTAGTCCCCTGCTGCGTTTGGATAATGGCTGATGGCCCTCGCTCTGTTTCCCGCCGTCGCTCCATTGCCACGGCAGCGTTGTACAGGCGGTCAAATTCATACTTTGCGGCGATCGCGCTGAATCTCTGCTGGGGTGTAAATTCTACATCTTTAAATAAATTGCTGAACTGGACTATAGGGCGTGATTCCAGTTTCGATTCTTGGAAGTATTTGTTAGTTTGGTTGATTAATAATTCGACTGGGGAATAGCCCGTGGTTTTGATGCCGGAATCTAAATAAACTGAGGTTGATTTTTTATCTCTAACATAGTCTACCTTGCGGTACAAATAGCGATTATTTTCTTTAATTAAATCCATTTCTGGCTTTCGGGAACTTTTGAATAAGTCCACCGCGACTTGATTGTGATAACACGCTTCTTCGATTAATTTACGATATAGTATACGATTTTTATCCATCGCCTGCTCAATGCTTTCAGGCGTTCTATCTGGGTTTTGAGCGAGTTTTACAAATTCTTGTATATTAGGTTTATACTCTTCCCTAATAGGCTTGGCATTATCTTCTTCTAGTAGTTTTTCATAATGTTCTAGTACTCGGTCTAAGTAAGCTGATTTTTGCTCAGAAGTTCCGTAAGTTTTAAGGATTTCGATTTCAGACTCTAAAGATAAAAGTGAGGTCACTTGATTATTAATAATGCCAACACTGATGCCATCGCTCATGTGTATGGCTATTTCCTCAAATGGTGGTTGTTCTCCGTTAATATAAAATGATTGCTTTTTCTCTTTAACAGTAGGAGCATAAGCATTTTCGGGCTGATTTCTGTACTCGGCTTCTGCTGTAAGATTGGGGTATTTCCTAGCAAGCGTCACTCCAATACAATCGCCGTCAAAATCTCGTCCTTGGCGCTCTGATTCGGTTTCTAATGGGGCTATTTCGTCAGGCTGAAGTCTCGCTTTAATGCGTTTTAAGTCTTCATCGTTGACGACGATAATTCCTTTTAACGGTTCACCATCTGGCCCTAGCCGGTCATCGACAAGCTTATTAGTTGAAACACACAACCCGTTAGAGTTGAGGAATGGTGAACGGAAATTAAGAACTTTTTCACCTTCATCCAACCAAGGAACACAAATTTCACCGTTTTTCAATTCCTTGGATGAAATAATCATAGCTCTATCAAAAGTCAGTGTCCCTCCCAAAGCGATATCTCGCCATTCACCCTGGACGAATTTAGCAAGTTCTTTTCTGACCTTCTCTGTTTCTAAAATCTGGTTATGCCCACTCACCAAATCGGACTTGATGAGCTTGTACATTAATAAATCATCTTTCTGTGACTCTTCCTCCAAATCATCACTTGCTTCAAATTGTTCTTCAGCTTCATTCCATGTAAGAAGTTCTAATTGCTTAACAAGTGAACTATCAACAACTTGTTCAGTAATTTGTTGTTCCAGGGAGGCTTTTTGTTCTTCTGTGAAAGCTTTACGTTTTTCATATTTCTCACAAAAAAGTTGAGCCACTTTTCTGGGGTCACTTTGGGATTCTGCTAACTTTTGGGCTTGAGCTTCTAGTTCTTCAGCGAAATCTTTAATACCTTGGGGGAATGATGCTAATAGTTGAGATATTGCTGTTTTACCGCGCTCTGACTGTGACTTTTCACCTAGCCATATTTTCTGTGTGTAGAGTCCTGGTTGAATTTGGGGTTTAATTGCTCCCCCTGGACGGTCTTTGTCTGTGCCTTTGAAGCTGGAGAGGGGGAGAATTAGGTCGATTTTTGGCTCATTTTGGGGGTTAACATATTCTACACTATCTAGTTTATGTGGTCTTAAGGTTCCTTTTCCAAATCTATATTTAGTATCTTCTCCATCGCCTTCTCTCCAACCAAAGCGATGCTGAATGACTCGGTAATCTTGTTGTTCTTCCCTTTTTGTCAACTTGTCATAAAGTTGAGTTGAAATTTGTCCGTAACAATCTCCTACTAATTTGAAAGCACTTTCTCTTTTGAGAATTCCTCCATTTTCACCAGCTTTGTCCGGATCTGAATCATCATTTACTACTAGGATATTGAGAGTTTCATTAAGAGAATTTTTGCAAGAACCTAAAAAAATAGAACCATAAGCACCCCGGTCTTTTCTATCAGGGCATAGCTTATCAATCACTTCCAAACATTCTGGTGAACCATAAAGCAATCTAGTCTTAGAAGATAATAAGAGAGTATGCCCATTTGGATGATTTTTTAAATCTTCTGGGGTACTATATTCATCTAGATGTCCAAAAGAAAACTCTTTGTCAGGAAAGTAAAATTCTAGTAGAGTATTGTCCAGCTTTTCGGTTAAAATTGATTCAGGATTCTTGCTATCTCCGTCAACATGAATCCAAGTATTTAGTCTGGTGTCGAAGTGTTTAAATTCTAGAGTCATAGCTCTTCAAATATTAAAACTTTATCAATTTTGTGAGGTGTTAATTATGGCGAAAATAAATATGTCTAGAACCAAGAGATGGTTCAATATGCACAAAAAAGAATTTTTACCTGATGGAACAATGAGGGATGAGGTAAGGCAACAAAAAATAGCTGAAGGGAGTCATCCAGGAGCCGTTGATAGTTATGCTCGTAGGTTAAAGGCGGAGTTTGATGAATGGAAACGCCTGGACGAAACACAACCAGAAGAGTGGATAGAGTACACAGCCTACGACTTCTTCACTTCTGAGGAAAAGAAACAATTTAACCCAGACGGTACTCTTAGAGCCGACTATATTGAGTCTGCGTTAAAACAGGGAATTAGCGAGGGATGGTTGGCAGAAATGGAACGCCGTCAACAGATTGAAGTAGAAAACTTCAATAAAATGTCAGCATCCCACGCCGAACAAGGGATTAACTATGGCGCTTGGCTAATGCGAAGTCTCAAACCTGCCAACGGCACATACCAACAACGCCGCCAGCAAATGGAAGTAGACCTAAGAAACAACGAAGAACCAAGCAGTTTACCCTTCGATTTAGACACACCACCGTTCATCTAAATAAACAGCGAGGTTGATGTTATTTGGACGGGCTTACCCAAAACAAAATCAACCAACTTCTGCCCACTAACAAGAATCACCTGGGGACAATCACCAATCATCTGTTTTGATTTGTCCCCAGTTTTCCCTGTGTGAATGAAAAACCCTCCACTAGCACCGAGTTGTTCAATAGTTTGCTGGAACTGTTGTATATGCTGCGGGTTAATATAATCCGCATAACGCTTGGCTTGAATCAGATATAAACTGCCCGAAACCCAAACCCGACCATCAACACCCCCATCTCCGCTATAACTGAAATTGCGTTTAATCTGCCACCCTTGTTCTTGACAACAAGTTAACAGTAATTCTTCAAAAACATAGGGACTAATTTTACGCAGCGTGGCTATTACTGTGGGTAATTTTGGTTCAGGGTGTTTGCTACGGAGCCATTGCAGGACTGCGTTAGCGTGGTTGATGTTGCGCTGATGTTTTGTTTGGCGTTTGGGTGATTTCTTCCTTTTTAGTCGTCGTTTAAACTTCTTGGTTGGACTTAATGCCCAAACTATCAAAAGTATTACAACAACAATGATGAAGGAAACAATTAGCTCCACTGGTTTTATTTCATTGATATTACTGCGTAGATGCTTGCGGCTTGTCGTTAGACATCACTCGTAGTGGAGGTAGACTTACTCGTGAAAAAATCAGCAGTCTACCCTTTGATACCAATTAGGGTGCTTGAACAGGGGCATTAACTGAAGCTGGATTGTGCCGAGCCTGAGTAAAAGCCCCATTGAAAACGCCAATCATACCGAGAATAGCAAAAACAGTTATAGCTACTCTCTGAACAGAGCTAAATACTGACAATTCTTTTTTGGCATCAGTGTAAACTTTGTTGAGCAAGTCAAGTTGTTTGTTCTGACTGACAAAGTAATTTAAGGCATTAATACAGGGTTCTAAATTTTCGCCTCGTTCCGCTTTTTGAAAAAGTAAAGCCTCTAATTTTTGCTGGTACTGAATTGGAGTTAAATCAGAGTTTAACATCTGTGGTTGAGATATTTGTGTATGCTTGCTGGAGCCATTCAGTGTTGTCAATTGGTGCTGCATATTTTCCTCAAATTTGTTTGGTAAATATTCAGTAATATCAATAATTTGCATTAAAGAATTGATATTACTAGAGTGGTGTTATGAAAAGTGAAAGAGGAATATCTTGAGTTATCCAAACAGAGTGTATCTGCTGAGTTCTGCTAAAACAATCTACAGGAGTACAAAAAAATTCGTACTTATTTCTGTAGATTTTTTTGCAATTTCATGCTAAAGCTCTAGTTCGATGCCTTGACTTCGGACATTAATTGCTTGCTGTGGCGCAGGGGAATCTTGTTCTAAGGGATCTGTGCCATCAACAAAAATTTCCTGCGCCAACGTCCGTCCGTCGCCATCAATATCACTTTCAAGAATGTATTCCAACACATTGGACGGAACACCCTGGCGAACTGCAACAGACAACCATGCCTTTACAAATTCTCCACTAGCCGCACTGTTGGCTAGAACTTGTAGAGCTTTTTCGGCATCCTGAGTAGTGGCTTTCGAGAGGTCTTTTACGCCAGCCTCTTGCCAAACATCACCAAAATAACCTAGATAACGCTCATCAAAGTTCTGTTCTTGTGCGAATTGTAATAACTTTTGGGTTTGCTGTTCGATGTCTGTTGGCATAAATTTAGTGCATCAGCAATGTTTATTGAGATTTTGGTGGAAGAAATTTATGCGATCGCTTCTACCAAAAACCGAAATCTTTTAATTGCGAATTAAAGGGTTGGGATTATATGGTCAAAAAGCTATTCTGCTTGCCATTCCAAAGGTCTGTTTCAAGAGTGCGATTTCGGACACCTGGATGTTGATAGTTATCTGGAACCAATGGTTGAGTGCGTTTGTAACCAAAATGATTGTCCAGTTCTTTAATATAGGTAATATGTGCAGTCCAAACATCGGCCACTCTGTCCCCTAAACCCAGAGTATCAAGTGGTTTGGGAATATCAACACCTCCATTCCAAGAAATCGGTATACCTTCTTTTTGGAAATGTTCTGTTAATTCAGGGCGTACAAACTCAGATGTACCCCCGCAAATAACAACTTCATTAAATGCAGCTATATTTCTAATCCAACGAATTAAAGCGCGACAGTAATCATCGCGCACAATTGGGAGAACTGAATTAAATAACTTTAAATCAGATTCAATTTCTTCACCACTTTTGCGCGACAAAGAACGAAGCGCATTCAAATTGCCTTTGCTGGCTTCTACTAAGGCTTTAGGTAATCGCTTGTCATTTTTTAATAATCCAACAGAAGTTCGCTCAACAAATTGTTCTACCACCCAATTCATACCTAAATCTGTAGATTCTGAAGCACCTGGATTACCTTTTTTGAACAAAAGAAAAGAAGCATTACGATAACCCAACATCAGCAATCCAATGTTTTTCTGTTTGAATGATTCACCTAATCCACGTCTTCGATAAGCGAGAATTCCACTACCTTCTGGGGCTACCTGAAAGTTACGCAACTTAGCTTTTAGTTTTCCCGTAGGCGTGATGACACCCTGGCTTAAAACTGATGCCAATTTTTTACCTAATTCGCCACCATCAGATATTTCTCCAGGTGGTAAAAGCAAGTCTACATAAGCTTCTACAGCCTTCAAATCTAATTGATGACAAGCCCACCACAGCAAACCAGTTATTTTTGGCAGGGCATAATGATACTTCAAATCTTTAAGTGCTGCTGTACCTGCAAAAGCATCTTTGGCTAAAGCGCCTAAAGCATAGTATTCTTCGCCAATTCCCACCCAAACATAATCAGAATACAATCGATTTCCCAGGTGTGTAATTGATTCTCTTCGCACATCCGCTACTTCGGGTTCCATTGCTATTACCATTGGTAGACCATCAGGATATATCTGCACAATCCCTTTGCTCTGGCTACCTCCTAAATCAAAGGTAGCAACCATTTTTGTCAAAACTTGTGAAACTCTATTCATTTTCTCACCCAATTATTAAACACCGAACAACCTATTAATCTGCTTCAAATCCTCTGACGGTTCTATTGTGAACAAACCGTCACCACTCTCATCCCAAAGTTGGCTATCGTTGAGCATTGGCTCTCCACTGTCTGCACTAGATTCTAGAAATGTTTCTCTAATCAAGGCAGCTTGCGCTTCTAATCGCTTGATTGCCCAAATTGCCCCCCGCCTCAGTTCTTTACTCCCTGCGCCAGCATCACAAATAGTGAAAGGCAACCAATATTCTTTGAGAGTCATCATCACTATTTCTGGTAGCTTCCCCAAGCCAAACGGCTCCGTTTGCAGATAGTTAATTATCTGTCCATCAATAGTGTCTGCTGTTCGCTTGATTGAAAGAATTACTTTTTGATTCTGTTCCATTTTTCTCACACAAAGATTTTGCGCGTTAATTCGCGCTAATATTTCCTCTTTCACTTTGTAGAATTAAATGGAAAACTCAATTAATTAAAGTCTAAGCCGATTCCTTTTCCTTGACAAGCTTAATTATCACTCCCACTAAATCCATGTAATTAGTGGGGTTTTAATCATTCAATTGTATACTAGATTACTATTCCCCAGGACTGTTTTATCACTCTTCTACAGCCGTCCTGAAACTGCTAAATGACTGTCCTAGAGCATCTCTTTTCTCGCCTCTGCGACTGTCCTGTAACTGCTTTAGGGAAACCACAGCAAAAGGCTGCAACAATTCTCCGGTGGCAGGATAAAATAACCGTACTTACTACGGTTATTTTTGCTATTCTAAATTCTAGCCATTTTCGAGGGGCGTTTTGGGCGAAAAATTGAGGATTTTCCGAGAAAATAATTTTAACAGGGTCAGAGTGAAATGTCTTACGCTATAGCAAGATTAAAGAAATTAAAGCGGAGCAATCTGACAGGGAGTGCAGCCCACACAGCCCGTGAGCGACCAACGCCTAACGCCGACCCAACCCAACAGAATCTCCGGTTTATTGGTAGTCTTAATCCAGAAGAAAGGTTAGAAAATTTGGTACTCGCTAAAATTGGCGAATATGAGCAAAAGCGGAAGATTCGGACAGATGGTGTTTATTGTGTGGAATTATTATTGAGTGCGTCGCCCAGTTATTTTCGCCCAGACAATCCTAGTCAAGCAGGGGATTATGATCCCCAGAGGTTAGATGCTTGGCTAGAAGCCACGCACCAATGGTTAGCGGATGAATATGGAGATCGCATTGTCAGGGCAGAATTGCACCTGGATGAAGCCACCCCCCATATTCATGCTTACTTCGTGCCTTTGGATGATGAAGGGCAATTACGCTGTAGTCATTTCTTTGATGGCAGGCAGAAAATTCAGCAATTTCAGGAATCGTATTACCAGACAATGCGGCTGATTGGTCTAGAACGCGGACTCAAAGGCAGTAGAGCGCAACACTTAGATATCAAGGAGTTCTACCGGATTGTTGAGTCGGGGCGAGACTTGGAAGCTGAAGACTTAAACCCTGAGCAGTTAAAAGCCAAAGCCGCAGACCGTGACAGGGCTACTCACTCCAAGGAAGAAATGGAAGCCACAGCCAAAGCTCTAGCAAAAGAAAATGAACTATTACGAAAACAAATTGCTGAATTAGAGCAACAAACTCAACAACTGCGAGACTTGCTCTTAGAGGATGTCGCCTGGGAGTTGGGGCTGCATCATGACCAAGGACGATGGAGGGGTCACGGTAACATCATTAGTATAAATGGGTCGAAGTTCTACGATTTTTCACTGGAGCAACAGAAGGGCGGCGGTGGTGCGATTGATTTGGTGATGCACGTTAACTCTTGCAATTTCCGAGAAGCGATCGCTTGGCTCAGTGATCGATTCGGGGAAGCCGGGGCAGAAAGAGCAGCGATCGCTCACGCCAAGAATGCAACAAGTGAGATTATCCAGTCTGAACCTCGTCCGCAATTCCGACTACCAGTTGAGGACAAAGCCAAATGGCAGTTAGTCTCTAACTACCTCACCCAGAACCGGGGAATAGGCGAGAATCTGGTTCAATCTCTCCACGAACGGGGGCTAATTTACGCTGATGATCAGCAAAATGCTGTGTTCGTGATGCGGAATCTTGGCGATCTACCCCATGCTAAAGGTGCATTCTTGCGAGGGACACGGGGCGAGAATAACAGTTTTAAGGGTTACGAGAAAGGGACTAAGCGCCGTGAGGGTTGGTTTTACTTTCACCTGGGCGGACAACCGACTGACCCTCCAGAAAAACTAGTGCTGTGTAAATCGCCCATCAATGCTATGTCAATAGCCATGCTGGAGTATCAAGTTAGAGGCGATGTGCCACCCACGAGAACACTGTACATGGCAGTTGATAGCCCCAACAGTTTACCTGTGGAGCAATTGCAGCATATCCCTAATGTGCAGGTGGCTTTTGACCCGGATGAATCGGGCAATGTAGCTGCACGGGCTGTAAAAGAACTACTACCACAGGCTACTCGGCTTAAGTGTAAGGCTGGTGATTGGAATCAGGAATTGGTGCAACTCTCCCAAAAATTGAACCCACAAAAAAATGAGGCAATGGAACTTTAAAACAATAGCCAAAGGTACTATTTATTTTTGTACTTTCGTTGGTGCAAGCAATTATTTAAGATTTTTATGATCTGGTTGGCAACAATACGTCAACCTATGAGTTCAACATTAGTTCAACAAGTTTTTGAGTTAATAAAACTCCAGAACAAGCTAATTGCCATAGAATCTCCCTTGCAAGAGAGAATTCGGCTACTCAAAAACATCGCCAGCGAATGCCAGCAGCAAAACATCAACTGCTACATCTGGACGCTGGAGGACGATTCACTATACCAGTTAATTGTCAACGACCAAGACTTGACATTACAACCTGAAACCAAATATCAGGCGATCGCCAAAAACCGACGCGAACACTATTTTGAAATCTTGAGATTTTGGAAAACCACTGATTTACAAGGCATTCTCATCCTGGAGGGGATGTTTCCCTGGCTGGGAGAGACTTCTAACCCCGACTTTTTTCTCACGGCGGAGTGGATCAAGTCGGCGCTGATTAACCTCAAACTGTACAATCGTAACTCAAACAAGACTGCTATCTTGTTGGGGCCAAATGCCAGCTTGTCAACTGACATTGCACCAGAAGTCCCTACCGTAGTTCAGCAGCTACCAAGTGTTGCTGAAATTGCTAATCATTTACCCCTGATCCTGCCCAATCACAGCGAAACAGATATTAACTCTACCGCTAGAGCCTGTGTGGGAATGTATCTTGCTGATATTGAGTATGGTATCAGACAAGCAATCGCATCTGGTTGTCTCAACGCTCAAGAGTTAATCAAAAAACTATTTACCTATAAAATTGACCTGTTTAAGCGAATTTACAACGTTGACTTTTTACTGCCACCAACCATTGAGATTGGTGGATTGGAGCTAATGCAACAAGCATTTAAGCGATACAAACGACTGTTGACACCACTGGCGAAAGCTTATAATCTCCGACTACCCAAGGGTATTTTGCTAATCGGCCCTCCCGGCACAGGTAAATCGCACTCAGCCAAAGCTTGCTCGGCGCGTTTGGGACTTCCTTTAATTATCGTAGAGTGGGGAAGCTTCCGCAGCTACGGCAACTTAGCCGAATACAAGCTCAAAATTTTATTAACATTGCTCGACCGTCTCAACAGTGTCATCTTCTATTTGGACGACTTTGATAAGGGATTCGCCGGGGATGATGATTTATCCAAACGCTTGGCTGGTATGCTTTTAACCTGGATGCAAGAACGTACTAGCGAAGTATTAATACTGGCATCTGTCAACCGATTAGATTGGCTACCACCTGAATTAACACGAAGCGGTAGGTTTGACGATATTTTCAAGGTGGATTTGCCCAACCACGGCGAACGCAACACCATATTCAAGATTCACCTTGCCAGATTTGATAAGCGGTTTCGTGGTGGAGATGCTTTCAGCACTGAAGAATGGCAGAGATTACTTAAAGCAACCAATCGCTGTGTAGGCGCGGAGATTCAAGCGATTGTGGAACGAGCAGCAATCGCTACTTTCTGCCAAATGTTTCCCGACGACACTATGCCATCGGAATTACCACCACTTGAGATTACACTGTCGGCGCTGCTGGAAGCAAGGCAAAACATTAACCCTCTAGCGATTCGTGAAGCTGACCGGGTTGAGAGTATGCGAAATAAGGCTGATTTACAAGGGTTGCCGTCGTCCCCGGTTGACTCTTCTATATACAGTGTCGGTAACGTTGATATTTTTGGGTGAACGTTTATGCAATTAGTAAAAATTCCTTCAGAAAAAGACTTGTACATTGCGGGGTTTAGGTTCCTGAATATTCTGGGGCCTGTCGCCGGTATATCAATTGTTGTGGCAACGTCAACCCTCGTTTACTTACAAACCCGCCCCCAGTATCTACCAGTAACCCACACTTTGACCCACAACAACCAAGTATTTAAGCTAGAGGTTGCCAGTACACCAGAGGAATTGGGGAAAGGCTTGAAATTCCGGTCATCTCTGCCGAGCGATCGCGGGATGTTGTTTGTTCTCGGTAAAGAATACAAAGATGTCCCATTCTGGATGTCACAGGTCAAAATCCCACTGGACATAATTTATCTCAAAGATAATGTAGTGACGACAGTGATTTACAACGCCCCACCTTGTCCCAAAAATCCTTGTCCGATTTACAAAGGTAGTGCTGCGACGCACGTTTTGGAACTCGCCCCTGGTGCTGGCATTCGAGTTGGGGATAAGTTATCTATCCAAAAATTACCAAAAAGTCAATAGCAATACATTTACCTAAAGGCCTGTTTTTTGTTGTTGTTTATACTTGCAGTGTTGAATGAATACATCAAAAGTTGTATGAAGAGAATAATTAATACGGTAAATGAGTAACAAATCATTTCCGTAGACAAAAGTATGATTTTTTTTCGTACTTAGGTTTGTGGGTTTTTATGTTGCCACAACAAATAATGTGGGTGTTCGTCTTTCAGTTATTAAATTAAGTAAGAGAGATGCAAACAACATATACACGCGAACTTCCCTCATCCAAAAAGAACAACAAAATCATGAAAAATAGCACCATCGCCCTCATGGGAATAACAGGTGTGCTGATGATTGTTGAGATGTCAGTCCATAATATATTGCTAGGTGGGTTCATGATTGTGGGAGCAATTGCAGTTGCAATTCCAAAGCAAACACAAGCTTTACTGACTAATTTTGAAAAAATACAACGCAAGTATGGAGTGAATCTTTATGCTGTGCTGTTTACGGTTCTAGCAATTGTTTTTGTATTGGATTTTGCTCATGCTCCAGCAGATGCTCAGTTTTTTCAAAGAGCGCAAACATGGATGGTTCGTGTTTTTAATAACGCTGGTGGTAACGCTCAAACACAATTGGTAGTCGAATTATTTTTCAACGTATTAAGAGGGCTATTCTTGCTATATTTAGGTGTAGCTATTGTGCGAATCATTCAAGCAGCCCGAAATGATGAGGACTGGCAAAGTTTAGCAAGAACACCATTAATTATCGTGTTGGCAGTTTTTGTAGCTGACTTAGTGACAGGATTGATTGTTCAATAAATTATCAAGATTTAGTTGTTGAAAACAATCAAAATGGGTGTTTTTTTCTTCCCCTCTTTAACTATTTTCTTAAAAAAGTAAATGATATAAAAAGGAGTCAGAAAACAGAATTGTAAGAATTCAGCACCCAGGAGTCAGAAGTCAGAATTTATCAGGACTGTTATATAAATAGGATATTCATTTACCAAATCTTCCTCTGATTCTTTAACCCTTCTGACTCCTGAATTCTGTGTAAGAATTTAGAATTCAGCATGAATTCTGAACGGCAGTTGACGACAGTTTGCTCAAGTCTGGCGACCGACGCAACTGTCTCCTTTATGCCGGGAAACCCGTCCACCGCACCGCCTCCTCCTTCCTCCCTAAATACTTACGTTTTTAAATTATGAATTACGAATTGTGTGCTTGGTATGAGCAAAGAAAAATTCAGGATTGTCAACAGAATATTAGGAGACAGACCCAGACTAGGCCCCTTCCCAGCAGACCAAATATTTCCTTGGTCAGCAATAGCAATACTCAATGTATTGGTGCTGAATTACATATTCCAAGTGAGTTGGTTAGCGACAGGATTAAGTATTGCATGGGGATGGGCGACTTGGTGGGTTCTATCTTCTAATCGAAATTTCTTTGGAAAGTTCGTCGGTGTACCTCGAATTAGCAGAGGTTATATGACTTATAAAGCGTTAAAGAATCAAGATGAAAACTAAGTCAAAAAAAACTGATAAATTAGGTAAGCAGTCTCTAGATTCCGAACAAATTAACGTAGTTAAAACGCTGACTCCTTTTGAGGATGTTATTCATTTAGCAGGAGTCTGTGACATAAATTTAGGTGGGAGAAAAAGAGTCGGGGCATTAATTCTGAAAAGAAAAGAAGATATTCAAATTAAGTTTTGTTTCGACTGCTTGGGTATCCACCCAAATTTACCGAATGAGCAAATACTACCAATATTTGACGGTATAGAAGCTGGACTAAAAGAAATCCCAGAAAAAGAATTTCTGACTATTCACTTAGGCTCATTTACGTCAGACTATGCTAGACAGCAAGAATTAAAAGTTATAGAAAATAAATGCGAAATCGACCAACTGAAACTTTTAGTACGGAGTGAAAGGCTGCGAATAAAAGAGCTAACGAAGTTAGGAATTCGGAAAAATAAATTTCTCCGGTTATGGTGTACTTATACTGTTGCTGACGACGACAACAAAAGCTCAGATGTTATTGAGGGTATCATCAGGAAACTAGAAAAAGGCTGGTATAAGTTTACGGGAGAAATTCATGGATTTAACAATACCAGAATTGAAAATATCCTCAGTAATTCATTTAGTGATGGATTCTTATTGTGGGAATCAATACTCAGCAATAAAATGAAATTGGGAATTAGGACTTTAAGTGCATCTGAAATATGGGAAGTAATTTGGCAGCAATTAAATCTCTCTCAACCTCCAGCAATTCCTAACCCGTTAACAATCAGTGAGAACAATGGACTAGTTGAAAGCCAAACAAGTGATTTTCATGTTCGCCATCATCTTTTAGAGAATGAAGCATCTGTGCCTTTTTTTGATAGAAGATGGGTAAAAATTCAAGATAAATATATAGGGGCGCTCAACTTCAGCCAAAAACCAGGGGGCTGGATTGATGAAAAAGCTCAATTACGTTACTTGTGGGAACTAATTTCTAGAGACAGCATTTTTGACACAGAAATCTTGTGTCAGCTAACAAAAGCAAATCAAGGCATTACCAAAACCAATCTACAACGCATTACTAAACAGTCAATCACAAGTACAACCTTGTCATCTCAGAAAGGCAATATCGATGTCAAATCTGGTATGAACATAGAGGAAGCAGTAGAAGCACAAAAGACAATCTACAAAGGCAATGTGGTTGTACATAGTGCTGTTGCTTTTCTGGTACACCGCAAAACCACACGAGAGTTAGATGAGGCTTGTCGCTATCTCGCCAGTTATTTCCTGCGTCCAGCCGTAGTTGACAGAGAAACTGAATATGCTTGGAAGGTATGGTTGCAGTGTTGTCCTTTCGTTTGGGAGCCGTTACTTACCAAACCATTTAAGCGCAGACTGCCATACTTTAGTAATGAAGCTCCAGGGTTGATGCCACTGATTCGCACAGCCACAGGAGATCGCTCTGGATTTGAGCTAATTGCTGATGAGGGCGGAACACCAGTATACCTAGACTTGTACCAGAATCATAAAAACCTTGCAGTGTTTGGGGCAACTCGTTCTGGGAAATCAGTGCTGGTTGCAGGAATTCTTACGCCAGCCCTCGCCCAGGATATTCCAGTGGTAGCTCTGGATTACCCAAAACCAGATGGAACATCTACATTTACCGACTATACAAAATTACTGGGTGAAGAGGGAGCTTACTTTGACATTTCCAAGGAGTCAAACAATCTATTTGAATTGCCTGATTTAAGAGGATTAGAAAAAGACTTAATTAATGAACGATTGAATGATTTTAAGGAATTCCTGAAATCGGTTCTTATGACCATGATTATTGGAAATAGCACAATTGGCGTGAGTCCATCAATGATTACCAACATTGAATCAGTTGTGGCTTTAGCATTAAAAACCTTCTTTAACGATGATGATATAAAACTCCGCTATAAAGCAGCGATAGAATCTGGTGTAGGAACCGAAGCTTGGGCAGGAATGCCAACGCTAAAAGACTTTTATAATTACTGTTCACCTGCTTTTATTAAGCTAGATTCAATTGCTAGTAATAGTAAAAATATTTTAGAAGCATTAGAGCAAGTTCGTCTGAGAATAAACTATTGGTTATCAACGAGCGTAGGGCAATCAATTTCTCGACCATCCAGCTTTAGAACTGATGCTAAACTATTGGTATTTGCGTTAAGAAATTTATCAAGTGAAGCAGATGCAGCGATACTAGCTTTAAGTGCTTATGCGGCAGCACTGCGTCGGGCATTATCATCAAAAGCAAGTATATTCTTCCTAGATGAAGCACCAATTTTATTTCAGTTTGATTCAATTGCCGAACTAATTGGACGGTTGTGTGCTAACGGTGCTAAATCAGGTATTCGCGTGATTCTTTCTGCACAAGAGCCAGAGAGTATTTATCAATGTAAAGCATCAGCTAAAATTTTCGCCAACATCACTACACGCTTAGTTGGCAGAGTTCAAACATCAGCAGTTGACCCATTTATCGAGCGTTTTAAATATCCTCATGAAATCATTAGGGTCAATAGCACAGAAGCTTTTTATCCAAAAAAGGAGGGCATTTATTCTCAGTGGTTGTTGGACGATAACGGCAAACTTACATTTTGTCGCTTTTATCCGGCTTACTGTTTATTAGCAGCAGTGGCTAACAACCCCTATGAACAAGAACTACGTACTTTGTTTCTCAAACAATACCAAAATAATCAACTATTGGGCTTAGTCCGTTTTTCTGAAGATTACATCAGAATGATTCGAGACGAAGAACTTTCTCTGGAAGCTCAACAATTACTCAAGCATCTTAAACAAAACAAAGCAGGTGTAACGTGAAAACTCGCAGAATAGCTGTCATTACTGCTGTGATTTTGACTATAAGTAGTACCTTGTTTATCGCTCCTAGTTATGGTTTGCAACTGGATCAGGATTTCCAGAAAATTTTGACTCTAATCACCAAGATTAGAGAGGCTTGGGGAGAACAAGGACAAGACGCAGAAGATTCAACTCAAGACTCTGTAGGCGATATGGGTGAGCCAGATCCAGTTGCGGCAGGTGAAGATTTCAAAAATAAAACTGCTGATGAAGAATCGCTACCGACAGCACAAGCAAAAGGTGAAGCGATACAAAGAGCGATCTCCAAGTTAAAAATTTCTCAAGCTTTAGGAAAAGAGGGACAGGAGGAAACAAAAGTTAAAGTTGACGATAACTTGCAAGTCGCTCAAGAAGCTCAAAATCTGGCTGATGAGGCCCAAGGAATGGATGCTTCTCAAAATATCTTAAAAGTAATCGCAAATCAAAATGCCCTAATTGTCGGTATGTTATCCAATCAACGTACTGATTCACTACAACAACGGTACGACACAGTACATTCAAATATGCTACTGACTCAAGTAGCTGATAATTTAGCTGCTCAAAAAGCCAATGAGCAACTTATTAATACGGGGACAACATCTTTGATCACTGAATTAGCAGTGCTAACTCGTTTAGATCCTACGTACATTGAAAAATAAATTCAAAATTCAAAATTCAAAATTTAAAGAAATAATTTTGAATTGGAGATATTATGCTAATCAAAAATTATTTATTTGCTCAATCTCAGTTTGCTGGTGGAGATTTAATTCAACAAGCAGCCCAAGCAGCACAAGCATTAGCCCAGGGCTTTGACGAGCTTTGGCAAGAAGTTACAACAGGTACTTTATATGCAACACTTTGTGATGTAGGTGTATTGTTTGCCGTCGCAACATTTGTTTTCTTTATGGTTGAATGGACAAAACAAATGTTGAATGGAGAAGAACAAAAGCCATATACAGACTTTATTTGGGTATTGCTAATTGTTGCCTTGTTAGTAAATGATGGGCAATTGTTAGGACAAGGCACAATAGCTATCAGAAATTACATAAACAATACAAACAATTTTGTTTTACAAAAGGCGGCGGCGGGAACTAATTTGGCTGGGGCGTATCAAAGAGCAGCAGGAGTTGTAGCAGTTCGCAGTGCAATTGCCAATGAAATTCAAAACTGTAAAACATCGTCACTAACACCCCAAGAATCAATTAAATGTTTGGAGGATGCCAGACAAAGGCTAACAAATCAATATCCGACTTATTTTCAGCAAGCGCCTGGTGCGAGGACGTGGGCAGCACCTTTTGCATCATTTATTCAAACTTTGGATAGAATTATTCAAGCGCCAATACAAGCTATACAAAACAAAGCCAACCCACTTCAGGTAATTTTTTCTCCATTTAGTGCATATATAGGCTCACGAATCATCGAAATTGTTTCAGCCATCTTGCTTGGACTAAATGGTGCATACCAGTGGAGTATTGAACTAACAATGCTCTTAACAGCCTACCTTGGCCCTTTGGCAGTGGGCGGCTCATTGTTACCTTATGGTTCTAAGGCTATATTTGCTTGGCTGACTGGGTATTTCTCTGTGGGAATAGGAAAACTTTCCTTCAATATCATGATTGGGCTGGCAGGACAACTGATGGCTACCTCCAGTGCAGATCAACCCTTATTCTTCCTGTTCACCATCGGCATCATGGCTCCATTTCTCTCAGCCGGGTTAGCGGCGGGTGGTGGATTAGCTTTGTGGCAACAAATCAACAAAGCGGCTGAAATTTACACCAGCATTGTAATTGATGCTGGTAAAGCATTTGTGACAAAAGGCGCTAGTTTAGCTGCTAAAAAATAGAGGTGATACCAATTTGCAATTCGCAATGACGCTCACAGGCTCGCTAACGCAATTCGCAATTGAAAAAGCCTAATTAATCAAAGCTTTGAGTGTTTACATCTGTTTCATTATTTTAGTGAATTGGTATGAGCAATGTTTACAAAAAAGAAAGAAAAAGCCGAACCATTACAGCTTTTAAGCTATAGCAAATCTGTACCTACTAGAGTCGGAATAATTTCGCTGGCTGGCTTTTCAATGGCTGTGCTTTCCTTATTATTACAACTGATAAATTATGTAGCTATTCATACATTAAGTCAGAAGCCATTAACTTTAGTGCAACTAGCAAGCGGGAACACAATTATTGCTAGAGCAGTAGAACCCCAAGAGCGTTCTAATGAGGTTATCAAGAAATTTGTGTCTGACACCTTCATTACTATGTTCAATTGGGACGGAATTGTACAAACATTCAATGAAAAAGGAGAACCGATTACTAAGGCAGATACTGGTGTAGAAGTTGGAAATATTGGAAGAGGAAATAGCAAAGTAGCAAGTAAAGCTTATGATGCGGCTTTTGCTTTGAGCGAAAATCAAGGTTTTCGGGCTGCTTTTTTAAAGAAACTTGCCAGCTTGACACCAACAGGCATATTTAACGGTGAGCAACAAGTTTCTCTCATCCCTCGATTTATCTCAGAACCGCGCAAAATAAGGGATGGTAAATGGGAAGTTGATTTAGTCGCAACACTTGTTACTTTTAACAGAAATGATAACGCGGGAAAAGGTATTTCTTTTAATAAAACTATTACAGTGGAAGCTATTTCTAGTCCACAAGAAATACCAAAGGACACGAGTGCTTTAGCAAGAAAAATATATCAAGTCCGCCAAGCCGGACTGGAAATTACCCAAATTACTGATTTGAATCTTGGCAGAAGGTAAAGAAACAATTCAAAATTCAAAATTCAAAATTAAGAATAAATAAAAACTTTTGATTGAGATTTCTCACACCTAAATTCATTTACAGGGATTGTCATAAAAAAATTTGAATTGGAGCAAAGCGAATGACTGACAGTTCTTCAAGCATTGATAATCTATTAAAAGTGGAAGATGATTGTAAGCTTCCTGAGTTTTCTGATGAGCAAGAGAAAGAAATACCTAAAATTACTAAGCACAATCTATCCACGTCTCCCTGGTCAAGATTGCTGATAGTTGCCGTACCTTTTGGGTCAGCCTTTTTCATCATCTTCCTCTTTCTCAACAGTATTTTTAATCCGTCAACCAAAGAAGCAATTAAACCTGCTAAACAGCTTCAAGACACATCCGCAGTTGAAGAAAAAGTTGATGATGGAGATGTTTATGCCAAACTCGCGCTTTCAAAACAGGAAGATGAGTTAAACAAACTCAACAGCAATCAAAGTAAGCAAGTTCCATTACCAGAAGTTGAAACCCAAAAAACAACTTCGATAGTTTCTAACCCCGCTCCAGTAACACCGCGAACAGTTCAATCCCCAACACGTTACCAACCCCCAGCTTCCAAGGTTAGTAGAGTTAATTCACCTCCTGCTCTACCACGTAGTTTTGTTAATTCCAGCCCTAGAGTTAATAATCTCGTGACCACACCAGCGACAAAAGCCATAGACCCGACTGCTGAATTTAACCGACTCCGCACTATTGGCTCCTACGGACTCATAGCTTACGCTGATAGTTCTGTTGGTGAATCAACAATCACTGACCCCGGTGAATATCCTGCATCATTCACCCAGACAACACCACCACTAACAGAACCAGCAGATATGTTAAGTGTACCTGAGCCTACCAACGAAAACATATCCAGTGACATCGAACAAATCCGCCCCCGATGGCAGGCTGATACTCAACTTAAATCTGACAAGTATTTACCCCAAGAAGAACAAATCCTTCAAGGTCAACAAACTCAATACCTGACAGTTGGTGAATTCGCTACTGGGATCTTAATTACACCATTAGTCAAACAACAAACTGATAACACTAACAGCAGACAAAAAACTGAAGATAGTCAACGATTTGTCGCCAAACTGACCCAAGACTTACATGACAATTATGGTAAGGTGGCAATTGGGCGCGATACTTTATTAGTGGTGGAACTGGCATCTGTTGATGCTGGTAATTATGCCACTGCTTACGTCAGAAGTATTATCAAGGACAACACTGAATATCCTCTAACTGCTGGGGCTATTTCGATTCATGCCCAAGGTGGTAAACCCTTGATTGCGAAAAAATTTCAGGATAAGGGTGGTGAAATTGCCCAGTATGACCTGACTGTGGGATTAGTTGGGGGACTTGCCAAAGTTGGTGAAATTATCAATCAGCCTGATGTTCAACAATCTATACAAACGGGTTTCGGGGGTGCTTTTTCCAACACTAACATTCAAAATAATCGACGCAACATTGGTGGTGCTTTCTTGCAAGGTGCTTTTGAAAAATTGGGAGACATTGTTAGTTCTCGTGCCGAAAGTTCTACACAAGAAATACTGGCTCGTCCCAATGTTTGGTATATCCCCCAAGGCACTAAAGTTACTTTTATTGTGAATCGCACTTTGGAGTTGCCGTGAAAAGCTTACCTTACATTGGTGTAGTCATCTCCTTAGTTTGCTCTTTTCCAGTCATCACAATTGCTGCACCTGTAGTCCGCAGCATCAAGCAAACGCAAGCTTATGGTCAAACTGCCACACTACAAACTATCAATGTTTGGAATGGTCATGGTGTCGCCATTTCCTTTTATCAAGTCCAGGAAACAATCAAAAGAGTTTGGTTAGATGACCCATCACAAATTCTGGTAGATACAGATGGCTGTTTAGATAAACTTGACCAAAATTGTCAAAGCCCTGGTGCTGGGCTGATTTATCTCCGGCGAATCAAAAAAGTTAACATTCCTGGACTACCGCAGACATCCAGCACTCTACTGACAATTATCACGCAAAATACA
Source organism: Aulosira sp. FACHB-615 (assembly GCF_014698045.1). Classification (GTDB taxonomy): domain Bacteria; phylum Cyanobacteriota; class Cyanobacteriia; order Cyanobacteriales; family Nostocaceae; genus Nostoc_B. The sequence goes on along the minus strand of NZ_JACJSE010000026.1, from coordinate 68,862 downwards.
AACGGCGATCGCAAAGCCTACAGCTTTCGTGTAGCTGTTTCTTCTGGCAGTCCGAAATACAGTCAAGTAGTCATTACACCTGATGCCGTAGAAAAGAAAACTACAACCACACCTCAACTTCCATCATTAGTTACGAACTTTGAGACAGTTAATAGCATCCGAAATGGTATTGCTATTTCTATTAAAAATAAAACGCTTAATCCAAATGATGAGCTACATCAACGACTCAAAAAATTGCTCACGTACTTACAACAAGGTGATGACTTGACAACATCTGCAAATAAAGCAGTTATCTCGATGGAATTAGTGAATAAATTAATAAAACTTGGACAAAACAGTTAAATAAGAATTCAGTACTCAGGAGTCAGAATCCAGAATATTGGGAAATTAAGCAAATTTTTGCTAGAGCAATATATAAATGTAAGAATTCAGGAGTCAGAAGGGTTAAAGAATCAGGAGAAGATTTGGTAAATAAATATCCTAGTTACATAACAGTTCTAATAAATTCTGACTTCTGACTCCTGGGTGCTGAATTCTTACATATAAATCATACGCTCATTGTTTTTAAATTCTGACTTTTGACTCCTGAATGCTGAATTCTTACACTTTGTGTTCTGAATACTTACAAAATTAGATAAAAATATGACTCAACAACAAGAAAAATCAAATTATCAATTCAAGTCCCAGAAAAGTAGTCAGTTTAGATATTTTATTTTACTGGGATTGTTATCTTTTCTATTTCTTCATAGTTTTTGGAAATATGGAGTTCTCAATCAAGTAATTGGTTTTATTCTCCCAAAGGCACAAGCTCAAGTTCCTGTAATTAAATCTCCTAATGGCTTTCTACCTGATTGGTCTCGTCTGAAATTTAGTAACATGATTATTTCTGAAGATGGCAAGGTTACTTTCCAGGCTAATGGCAGGAATGAAACTAGAATTTGGAAATCGGGACAAAGTATTGCAACATTCTTGAAACTGGGAGACTTTGAAGATACTGAATTAAGCATGGAAAAACTTAATTTATCAACAATCTCTCGGACTCAAGGTATTAGATTAAATCAGTTAAGGCTTTCAGATTTTCAACTGATGAATTGGCAAACATTGCCCAGTTTATCTAGGGCTGTTCCTGGACTCAATAATCGATTAGTTAAAGATGTTAAACCGCTTGATGACTTTCTCAAGCGTCAAGGGATTTTTGCTTCTAACAGAAAAATTGGTAACTTGCTTCAAATTCCTCGATTACAAAGGATAAGATTAGGACAAAGCATCAATTTAAAAAATTATAGAATTACAGATATCCCTGGAATTGACCAAGCTGCATTTGAAAGATTCGCTTATTGGCAGGAAAGTTTCATTAACGGTGTCCCTAGATTATCAGATTTATCTTGGAATAACTTCCCTGGCTTGTTGAATGTTGATTTATCTTTTGTCGGAAAAGTTGACCTTGTGTTGCGGGAGATTGAGGCCAATCGTGTCCGTACTATTTCTGGTAGTTATCAACAAGGTTTTAATGTTCCTTGTCTTCAAGATAATTGCGCTCATGCAGAGATGTCGGGTATTGGTCGTAGTACTGGGGTGCAGTGGATTTCTGGGAAATACCAAAAAGTTAGAGGTGGTTTTGGTGTTCTGAGGGTACTAAATAATGGTCAAGAACCTACTGGTAGAAATCCCTTTGGTTCGGCTTTCAAACAAGTCGTTTGGGATATTGATGAATCCACTGGTTCTATGCAGACTACGATGTTTTTCCGTATCTGTAAAACTATTCCCTTTATCGGACGGACTTGCTCTCCCTATTTTATCGGGCCAGTTCCTTTCATCCAATACAGAGAAAAAGACCCCATTATTTTAGGTCAACCTCATTCCATTCCCTAATCAAAAATGAGTAAGAATTTACCATCCACATCAACTGCTAAAAACCAGCAATTTCGTTTTGAGCAATTAACAAACCCTAACGATGACATTGGCAAGTACACTTATCAGTTATTTACTCCTAATGGGCTGACAGTTTTGAGCATGTTAGCGGCATACATCCTCATAAGGGTACTTTTTGGCGATAGCTCTAACAAGAAGAAAATTGCTACTAGTTATTGGGGGGGGAGTAAAGAGATTGCTACTGCCAAAAAAAAGGCACTCAAACAAATAGCCAATCCCAAATGTGATAGTGCCGCACTTTATGTAGGAGATTACTTTAATAAAAAAGGAAGTAGTAACAACACTACCTTTTTTATCCCTGACGTACAAAGGGGAACAGCAGCGATTGGCGCTCCCGGTACGGGTAAAACTGCTGGGGCGATTAACCCGATGATTTACTCTGCTATTGAGCAAGGGTTTTCCATCGTTGCCTATGATTTCAAGTATCCATCGCAAGCCAAAATTGCTGCTTACGCTAAGAGTCAGGGCTACGATGTTCACATCTTTGCGCCGGGATTCCCAGAGTCTGAAGTTTGCAACCCGATTGATTTCTTGAGGGATTCTTCTGACGCAGAGACAGCCAGACAAATTGCTACTGTCATTAACAAAAACTTCCGAATTCTCAATAATAGCAATGAAGATGGTTTTTTTGGCCCATCAGGAGATCAGCTAACTCAAGCCATCCTGATGTTGACTAAGGAATTTGGTGAACAGGCTGATGTGATGACTTCTGCTGCCATACTGTCTAGTGAGCAGATGGTACAACGCCTGATGGGAGGCGACCTCAACCCCTGGGTTAAGATTGCCTTTGGTCAATTGTTCAGTTCTGCCGCATCTGAAAAAACTGTGGCAGGGATTGTTGCCACAGCCAGTATCATGTTTACTCGCTTTATGGCCAAAAACACAGTCGGCTGTTTCATTGGTAAAACGACCCTGCCCTTGGAACTCAGTGGCAAGCAGATGATTATTTTTGGGCTAGACAGGGAACGTCGTGAAGCTGTTGGCCCCCTCATGACCAGCATTCTACACATGATTATTGCCCGTAACATTGCTAAAAGGCGAAAAGAGCCACTAATAGTTGCGTTGGATGAATTACCTTCAATTTACTTACCTGATTTATTTAGGTGGCTGAATGAATCTCGTTCTGAGGGTTTTTGCGGACTACTAGGCTGGCAGAATATGGCACAGCTAGAGAAGAATTATGGCAAAGAAGTCGCAAGGGCTATTCTTGGTGCTTGCAGTACAAAGTTTATTTTTAATCCTGGGGAGAATGACTCGGCTCAATTATTTTCGAGCTTTTTAGGAGATGAAGAAATCAAATATAAACACAAAAGTCGGTCTACTGGTGGAGGTAAGGCGAATACTACTACCAGCGATCAAGAAAAAACCAAAAAGCTATTTGAGCCAGCACAATTTTTGAAACTACCATTGGGTAAATGCGTTTTCATTAACCCTGCTTACGCTAATAAAAAAGAAGGTTCAGTACCTTTACTAAAAAATATTAAACTTTCAAGACACTTGAAAAACATCGAAGCATATAACGAGGAACATTGGTCAAAGCTTGTTTCTTATTTGGTTCGGAAAAGTCAACAAAGATTTCCGACAAAGGAAGATGTGGAATCTCGACGTGCCGAGATTAATGTACGTTTTCCTCTCCCACAAACTCCTCAAAATGCTCAGAATCCTTCTCCCTTTAGTATATCAGAGGTTAGTTCTTTGATTAATTCGGAATCCTCGGATTCTAACCCAACAGACGCAGATGTATTTATTTAACAGAGAAGAGGATATAACAATGCGAATGGTAATCAATGAATCAACAATTAACAACTTTAATATCATCACAGAATTAGCTAAAACTAAAAACCCATGCTTGGGTAATTTAATAGATATTAACTCTTCTCACTTACAAATAATTGCGAATTTTAATTTCCTTTCGAGCCAGCGCCCGAAACTCAAGAAACTAGGAATTTATTGCTTGATATCTCTCAACAATACTCCGACAATTTTGCTGGAAAACAATTGTCAACAAATTTTACTAGAATACATCAAAGAGATTGGCTGGAATGATTTACAGTATGTGGGTTTTGTAGAAAATTCTGGGAGATATGCCAGATTTCATTTGATTTTCAATAGAGTAACTATTGATGGTAATTTGATTGATTTGAATTGCTTGGGAGCTACAGTAGAACAATATGATATTTTACGAAAAGCCATAAATAATTCGCAAGTCGTAAGTCACAAGTCGCAATTAAGAAGATTTAATTTTACCAGAATTTCTGATTTTAGATCCGTTGTTTTATAATGCGTAAATTTTGAATTCGAGTGAAGCGAGTTATGTTTGACGAACGACATCTTCAGCTATCTTCTGTATATACAAAGAACAGTGAGTATTTTATCAGGACAGCCATCTATCCTTTAGTTAATTTTTTATGTGAGAAAATTATTCAAAGAATTAAGGAGGAATTAGATAACAAATTAAAATTAGAAGTTGGAGAAGAAACATATATCATGACCCCTGATGAAGATGGGGGATGGAAGTGGGAAAAGTATGATGAATCAGCTAATAAGTTTGTTCCTACCACCAAGGAAGTTGAGGAGGAACTAAATGAATTAGTATCTGAAACTTTAGCAGAACAAGTTACTTCAGATACGCCAGAGCCTAAGTCTGATACAAATGAGTTTAAGGGGAAACTAGATGGACTTGATAAACGCATTATTAAAGCAATATATCAAACATTATTTTCAGATACAGCAGAGTCTAAAACTAATACAACTGAAGAAAAAGTCACTGAATCCATAGAGAGTACGCCTGAAACCGAAACAGAATCAACTCCTAACACAAATAATCAAGCAGTTGTCGAGTCTGTAAAAAGCTCTGACTTTGAAACTAATGCGGAATCTACACCTAATACAACTAGTGAAGTGGTCGTGGAATCTTATCCCTCTACCGACAATACTGCCACCAAATCTACTTCTAACAATGAAATTATTGAAAAAAATACTGCGTCTCAAAATACAACAGTAATTGAACAAACTCTTGTCAATAAATCTTCAGTTGTAGAACACAGAGAATCTTCAAAAACCATTGATGCTTCTGTAAGCCGTTTAGAGCCAAATCATTGGCGCGAAATTGTAGAAGGAAGCGCCATATCTCCGTTTATTGCCGAATTAAATTTTGAAAGTTTAGACTTTGATAGTGTAGAACAGCAACATCAAGCCTGGGAATATCTTATATATAGTGAAAAAATTTCCCGACGCAATGATGGAAGACTACGGGATGCAGATTTAGAGCGATACCAGCATATTGAAAAGGGTGGTTGGTGGTGCAATGCTGGTGTTGACCCTCGAAGTTTTGCTAATTTACAGCCTGGAGAACTACCCGAAAATAAATTGTGGGGATGTTTTAAGCCAAACACACCCAGACCAAAAAAAGATGCGGCGGGACAGATAGTAGAAGGAAAATTTATTAAATATGAACATCCCCCAAAAACTGAACTGAGTATTTTCTTATTAGATGTCCCAGATGATATTGCTAACAAAGTGTACTCCAAAGTTGGAGTACAGCCATCTGAGAGAGATCGCGTCAGTGGATTTTGGTACTGTGTCTGGAAACATAATGTTCCAATTACAATCACAGAGGGAGCCAAAAAAGCCGCCAGTCTGTTAAGTCAGGGTTATGCAGCAATTGGACTACCTGGAATATATGCGGGGTATCGTAGCAAGGATGAGTTAGGTAATCAAATTCAGCCTGTGTTACACGATGAATTAGCTGTTTTTGCTACTAAGGAGCGCCACATCAACATTTGTTTTGATTACGAAACCAAATCCAAAACCAAACGCAATATTGCTATCGCCACTTACCGCACAGGTCAACTTTTAGAGTCAACTGGAGCAAACGTCAATGTAATTCAACTACCAGGAACAGAAAAAGGTGTTGATGATTTTATAGTTGCACAAGGAGCAAGAGCGTTTGAAGATTTATCCCAAAAAGCTCAACCCTTAGAGGACTGGCACAAAAACAATCAACAGCTAGATTTACGCCTGACTATTTTTTTGAAAAATGGCCAAGAAATCAGACTTTATGAGCAAAAAGGCGATGGGACTGTTAATGTTACTCCCCAGGGGGAAGAAGTAGTAGAAGAAATTTTTGATAACACTCCTCGAAAAAAAGTAGTTGCACAAGAATCCGAGTCAGAACCAGACTTTACACTGCCAGTAATGCCTGGATTACCAACGTTTTTGCCCCCCCAGTTTAATACTGATTTTGATCAGATAGTTGCTGATTACCATCAACAGAAGCAACAGGCTCCAACGCCAGAAGTTTCAAACCAACTCTCGCCTTCTCAAAACCAGCAAACTAAAAGCTGGGCTAGGCAACAGAGAGTAACCCAATACCTACAAACTCAACCCAGGAAGAGACTAGAAGAACGAGAAAATGGAGAAATAGCTTTGGCTGCTTTCCATTTAGTTAAAAATTATGGTGTTAGGCAAGAAAGTAAAGATGGTGATCAAGAAATATCTATTTATCAAGCCGATGCTTTTGCTATTAAGAGTAATGGAGATAATTATACTATTTTTCGCCGTAGTGACAAGAAAGTATTGATGACCTTTGAAGCAGATCAATCGGCAAAACCAACCCTCCGAGTCACCCAAAAACCTCAAGATATGTTGAGCGTTGAACGGCAAGAGTTTTTATTAGTATTTGATTGTATTGGTAAAAATTTTCCATCACTTGATGAAGATCCCAGGAAAATTGCCAACACTCTTGGCTCTCTTTCACCAAAAGGTACACATGCAATTTTAGAAAGTTTCAAGCAGAAAGAAGTTTTTGAGGTTCTCGCACAAACGCTCTCTAAATTTGAGCGTGATGATTTAACTTTAGGGAACTATCGCATACTTTATCAGAAAAGTCAGCAAGATAATTCATCACGTCTGCAATTGTTGAAAACTGACAACAATGGCACTACAAGGGTTGCTGCTAGTTTTGATATAAACAAAACCCCATCAGGGATGACTTATCAAGTAAAAACTCTCGCTATAAATGAACTCGATTTAAATAAGCTCAGGTTACTTGCACAAAAACTAGATATTCCCCAAAAAGCTACTACCGTAAATCCTTACGTAACGAGTGATACTGAGGTGGCTGTTCACCCAACACTGGCTAAATATATTGATAGATTAGAAACTACTGAGCAACCACCTCAAGCTAACAACTCTAACGGTGAGACTTTTCCTGTTCATCCTGAGCTTAAAAAAATCTGGCAAGCGATAGAGCATAATGACCGATGGCTCCCTGTTGATTATAATGGTCGCTCGATTCTTCCTTTTGCATTTTTAAATTCAGGTAATCTAACTCATGCCAATATTAACAATAATCAAGGACTGACAATTAATGAACAACGCGAACTTTATTTTGCTATTCATACTCAAGCTCAAGCTGAAATTTTAACCCACAAAAAAACTGATATCGCACTTTCACCTTGGGATGATATTCTCAAAGATTTGACGCAACAACCTACTAAAAATACAGCAACCGCAACAGCACAACCACAAAACCAAAATACAGTTAACACTACAGAGGGATCAGCTAATTCAAAAACATCTACTACAGCAGACACACCACAAAGCTCAAAAACATCTACTACAACAATAGAACGACCCATAAAACGACAAACTGCGCCTAAACCCCAAAGTCAAACTATAAAATCTGATGGTACTATTCTTCCGCTTCATCCTGAACTTCAAAGAGCTTGGCAAGAACTAGAGGATAGTAAGCGGTGGAATCCTGTCGCTCAACAAGCAAGTAATGAATTTCGGGACAAAATTCAAACTAATCAAGGACTGACTATTAGTGAACAACGTGAACTTTATTTTGTTATCCAAGCTCAAGCTCAAGTTGAAATTCGCACCCAAGAAAAAACTAATATTGTACTTTCTCCTTTGAATTATATAGTCAAAGATTTAAGACAACAATCTCCCCTTGATAATCAAACTAATCATGACCAAACTCGTGATACTCAATTACCTCTTCATTCTGAACTTGCTGAACATTGGCAAGATTTAGAAGTTAATAAAAAATGGACTGGTGTAGCAGATCAATGGAATTATCCGTTGCGCCAAAAACTAAAAGAAACTGGTAAACTAACTATTGGAGAGCAACGAGAACTCTACCAAAAACTTGTGGTTCAACGTGAAGTTGAACTTAATCGTAATCAAAAATCTGATATCTCACTCCCTCCATTCAGTCAAATTTTAGATGATTTGAGGTGTGAGCGAGAAAAAGCTATTAATAATACTTATAGTCCAAAAATTGAGGTGATCAAGCCTCAACAGCATAGGAATACTACTAAATTTAATGAAGTTGAATTATAGCAATGGAAAACAAAACCACAGTTATTGAAACCATCAGTACTGTCAATCGTGACAGTGGATTCTCTAATAACATAATGGCTTACAGACTGGGGCTGATTATGGAAAGTAATCCGCCAACACCATCACTGGTTAATGAACCCCAACACCAGCGAGATCGCTTACAAATACAGGATGAACTTAGGACAACTCTCACTCAAAAATCCCAACAGACCGAAGCATACAAACAAAATCTTAAAAACAAATATTACCAAGACTATCTTCAAAAGTTTGGTGTAACTCAACAGTCCAATGTAGCAGAGTCAAATACCTCAAACAGAGTTGATAAATTAATTGAGATTAGAAAGCAAAGTTATGTCCAAAGATTTCTGAATGCAGGACGAAAACAATACAAATCAACGGTGAAACAACAGCCTCAAGAGCCTCCTAAAATACAAACAGCAGAAACAGAAACAGTTAAAACATCGCTGATTTCTGCTGCCATAAATACCGTCATTACAAAAGGTAAGGACACTGAACAAGGACGAGTGTATGACGGGATCATATACAGACTACAGTTGTTAGCTCAAGAAGGGATGCAGCGCATCAATATCATCAGGAAGCAAGGAAAACAAGGACTAGCCTTTTCTGCTCACAAAGATGATGGCAATGAGTTTAACGTTACCCTAGATAAGCTTTCGTTAGAAGAAAAAAATAGACTCATTGCGTTTGATCGGCAGGTTCAACGAAATCATTCTCCAGCCAAGGATCACAACAAAGACATTGAACTTGATGGTTAAAAACATGATAAATTACTCTGAAAATTTTAGGTTTAATTAACAATTGATTGCTAAGAGGTTTCCTATGAGAACAAAATATTTGTTGATGACAACTATTATGCTTTCCACGATGTTCTTGTCTGCATGTCAGTCACCAGAAGAAAAAGCAGCAGCCGCCCGACAGAAACAACTTGAGGCGGCAAAAGCCGAAGAAGAAAAACAGATCAAATCTCTTGTCGATAGCACTCCCGATTTATACAGAGTGTTCTGGAAGGTTTGTGGGGATGGAAAGGTTAATCTAAAAAGAAGTATTAATAATGGATGCGATGAAGCGAGATATCCTACCCTCGAAGGATACAATGAGCCGCTTTATATGTGGGGGACTGTGGGAGATGTTCGTGTAGAGGAAGTCCCCAATCCAATACTTCACAGTCGGAGTTGGATTGATTTTAGTGTGTTTATTAAATCAAGAGGATGTCTAACATCAGGGACACCCAAAAACGAGCAATTGTATCTAGTTCGAGAATTTTCTGTTAAACCAAACAACCCCGTTACCTCCAGCAACATCAGAGTCGAAAAACTCTCCAAGGAAGAAAAGGAAAGCAAGATTCGAGAGCAAGCTGGCAATGTTGCGCTTTTAAGACCTTACACTGACTACGGATTGCTCCCTGGGATTGACTGTCCTTCTTACGACGAATGGAAGAAAACAAAGCCTAGCTAACTACTAAAATAACCAGCGAATAATCCCAGAAAAAATCCCCCCAGCATTAAATACCGTCTTATTGCCTTGTTTACTCCTGAGAAGGGAGCTATGATCGCTGCCATCGCCACATAAAATGCAGCTTCCACTAAGTCTGTATTAAATTTGATGATGGCGGCGATGATTAGAGCGATCATGATCAAAAATTCAATTGCAGCTTCGATCCGATCCAGAAACTTAGGCTCAAGCAGATATCGCATTCTCCCAACCCCCACTGTTACAAGAGAGTCCGTAGTGGCTCTCTTTTTTATAGGGAAATACTACTGTAAACTTCGTCCCTCTACCTGGTTTTGAGCTAACAGTGAGCTTCAGATCATGGGCGATCGCTACAGACTTGACAACATACAACCCCAAGCCTGACCCTTGACTATCAAGCGATCTCCACAGAGGGCGAAACATATTCTCTAGATTTTCTGGAGCAATCCCAATACCAGTATCCTCAATCTCGATCACTAAATTATTATCTTGATTAGCAAGGCGCAAGAATATATCTCCAGACTCAGTATAATTAATTGCATTCTGCAAAAGATTAGAAAGCATTCTTTCTAAGCCTGTAGTATCTCCTACTACTGTTGTTCCGTGTTTGTATTTTTGCATGGTTACATAATGCAGTCCCAGAGATCGTGCTTGGGCTAGTGGAGAAAATTCTAAATATAAGTTTTGTAAAAAAAATAACATATCAATCCGACTCACAAAGTTTGTTGGGTTGACTTTTTGCGCTTCAACTAAATTAACAATTCTATTGTTTGTTTGTAAAACAGCTGATAACAAAGATTTTACCTCTTCCTGAGAAAGCCCATGTACGCCATTGATCAGTTGATTCAAAATCAAAGATGTGCTACCTAGTCCATTAAGAACATCGTGGACGAAAGCAGATAAATTTACATTGTCAGTCAAGCTAGACATTAAATTTTCTCCTTGACAAAACATATTTAAATTATTTTACAACAAATCCAGTCAAATTATTTAAACTGACGCTGTTGATTAGATTTAATTGTTTTAATCCAGGAAAAGAATATATATTAATAAAAACTTTATGTTATAAATACTAGAAAGATTTTAATCAAGACATTAAGATGATCAGAATAGTAATTATTGAAGACGAAAGCCTAACTAGATTAGGAATCAAATCGGCTTTATCTCAGGAGCCAGGACTAGAGATTTGCGGAGAAGCTTCTAACGGAAATGAAGGGATAAAGGTAGTTGCCGATCTGCATCCAGATATAGTTCTAGTTGATATCGGCTTGCCTGACATGTCTGGGTTAGATGTCATTTACAGTCTTAAACAAACAAGTCAAAGTAAAATAATTGCTTTGACTTACTATTCTGGGCAAGATGTAATTAACGCTGCCCTTCAAAATGGGGCGGACTCATATATTTTAAAAAAGACAGACGTAGGATTAATCAAGCAAGCCATCACCTGTACATATAACGGTAATCCTTTTATCGACCCAGAAATCGCTAGACGATTCTTAGTAAATTGGCAGAACAATAACAACAGGATTAAAGGAAAAAAATGGCGCGAGACTCCAACCAAAACAGAACTAGAAATTCTCAAGTTAATAGGTCGTGGCTTTTCTAATGATGAAATCGGAAAAAAACTGTATATCTCCGTGAGTACGGTAAAATCACATGCCAGCAATTTATTTTCAAAGCTAGGCGTAAGAGATCGAACCCAAGCCATTATTAAAGGTAAAGAACTTGGTTATTTAGAGTCAGAAGATTTAAGGGTTGGATGATTCTACAATTCGCAATTAAAACAGCCAAGATTTTATTTTTGATTACTTCTAACCCGAATCAGACAATAACCTTGCAATTCTTTTCGTTGTTGGCAGGCGGCGATCGCTGCTTGATTCTGCAACAATGTCTGATACATCTGTTGACCCTCCTTCGTTTTTGCCCACTGCAATACTTTTAAGTCATTTTGAGATACTACTATTGTTTGATTACCACTCAAGTTTGAAACAACATTCCATGTTGTCAAAGAACCAAGCAAGCCACCGGCTGCCAATACACCGCCAATTACTGCCCACAACCAAACCCCTATCTTTCCATTATTTTCTGGCAAAGATAGGGGATTTTGCATATTTTTCAATACATCGCGCACCGCACTGGAGATAACGGTATAGTGCATTGACTGGGCTGCTTTACTTGTGTCCTCTAACTTAGAGTCTATGAGAGTTGCCCAAGCTTCGACCATTGCCTCGGTTCGGGCTTGGTGGTCAATGATTGTCTCCTCATATCTTCCCAATGTTGCCATTAGCTGAAACATGGGGTCATCCCTTGAAATGCCCATCTCTTGGCACATCTGAGATATGCGTTTTTGCTCGGCTTCTGAATATCCCTGTAATATTTCGCCTACTTGCATTTATTTAGCCTCCAAGCCTAAATATTGAATCGCTATGTTTTTGCTAAATATTGAGGTGGAAAATTTTTTAATCCATTGGTGAATATATTGCCGATAAATCAGATAAATAGACATATCATTAGAGGCCATTGAATAAGGTTTACCCCTTCTTTCTAAGACTTCATACATTTCTCTATGCAACCCAGTTAGCTCAACATCAACACCACCGACTAGTGCTAATTTATGCTGGATTGACTGATACTCTGTAAAACGAGTACCAAAATGCTGATTCTTGACTACTACATAATTAGCATTAAAGGCAGCAAGCTCCAGCAGAGTTTTCAAATAATCAAGACAGTCCAATCTATGTGATATTGGTTGGAGAAAGGTCAATTTCCACTTATAGTCAGCCAAGAGACTAAATAATTCCACCTGATTGATGTACTGGCAGATTTTATTGATGTACTGTCCGGGCATATCAATTAAAAGGACATCAAATTCTCTTTTGTTTAAAGTCATTAAAAACTTGTCTGTTTCATCCTCAAAAAAATCAAGCTTTTCGATTATTGCCACCTCTTCATAAGCTTTCAATCTTTGACGGTTATCATGATCGTAAACTTTGACCTTTTTTTCTTGTTGAAGAAGTAGGTCGATTAGCAGTTTAGAAACTGTAGACTTTCCCACACGCGAATCGCCTACAGTCATAATTATTCTTTTATTAGGAGTCAATTTTCAAACCATCCAAACCCAAAATTCCTTTCGCTGGTTCAATTTCTTGTTTAAAGTTTCTTAGCCACCCCTTAACTCTTCCTTTTACAGCCGGATTTTCCATTTGTTCCATTCCTGCCTTAAAAGTCATGTTTTTTGCATCTAAATATTCATAGGCATGTGCTATTAACTTAGGCATACAAATTTCAATTAACGGAGTTTTAGTGTTAGAAATACTTTGTTTAATGGCTTTTACTTTTTCGGAGCCATCGTATAAAGTGAACTCCTTTTCTTCTCCAAAATATAAATTTTTTACTATTACATAATCCGCCATGTCTCTACAAAAACTATGCAGATGTACAAATTGATTAATGGAATCAATTATCCTAGATAGTACTACCACTATCGTTACACGAATTTTATAATCCAACAAGGCTGTTTCCAAAAAAGTCATATCTTCAACAAAATTCTGGAATATTTTTCCTGATTGTGGTGGTAATTCCAATAGAAACAATTCTTCTTCCTGCTTAGTTCCATCTTCAGGTTTTTTTTCATTAATCATTTTGTTTATTTGAATAAAGAAAGCGTCTATACCCCCCTCTTTAAATATATCCAGTTTTTCTATTGTGCAATGTTTTCCATAGTATCTGGACAGTTGCGAATTAGAAATATCTGCATCAAATCCCACGAAAGATTTGCCTACATCTAAATAGGTTTGCAGTAAACCTCGCGTGAACGTAGATTTGCCAACTCCACCTTTGTCTCCAGTTGTGATAATTAGTCTCCGAGAATAGGTTTCAGTAGTATTTTGAGTGTTTTCAGTATTGGTGTTGATTGCTTCTGTTGCATCAGTCATTCCAGTTCTTCCTTTTTTCTTTCTTTTAATCATTGACAGCCTGCATTCATCTCTTCTGAAAAATGCTCCAGAATTTGTAAATAAAATTTCTTCACATCAGGAATAAATTTATTAGCAGTAGATTCTACCGCTTGGATAATCAATGCTTGGTTCATGATATTTAGGATTTCAATATCTTGTTGTTTTTTCAAGGCATTAAATACATGCAAATCAAGCTCTTGAGCATTCAACAAATTGGCAGAACGTAAAACTAATCTGTCATAAAAATCTTTATAATTACTTGAGACGGGGATGACAAAAGGTCGAATTATTTGTTGAACTATTTCAAAATAAGTTGCCTGAGCCTGATAATCCCTATTGTTACATTCTGATAAAGCAATTTTTTTATAAAGTATATCCATGTAAAAATCAATTACTTTTTCTTCTGCCGGAATCCCTTTGAGGAATAAATAGCTTAATAATGAGGTTTTTTGTTGAAAATCAATTTTTTGAACCGAGTAATAAAAATACTCTGATTGCGGACTTTCTCTTTTAAAAACAGGCAAAATATTGCTTCTCACCCATTGCATTAATTGTCTAATAACGTCTGCTTTTACCACACCTGATAAAGCATGAATAGCTAAAGCATCCAGTGTATTAACGGCTACTATTTTTCCCTCTACAGATGTACATCTTTGATTCATCTTGATGCCCATCACTATAATTTTTTCGTTATTAAGTTCTGGAGCAATAATTTGAAATACATCTTCTGCAAATAGCTCTAAACCCTGGGGGGCATCTATTACTCGAATAATATTTTTTGATGAATGCTCAAATTCCCAGAATGTCCAAATTTTCACCATCTTCTTTTTTTCTAGTAGCGTCATAAATATGACACACAGAAAATCCCACCGGAATCTCTGAATGTGTGAAAATAATTAGTACTTCCGTCTATTGTTTTTATTAACTTTTTATTGTAAAGGGAGAGATAAGAAGCAGAGGGGCTGGGAGGAGAGTACCTTCATTCCCCCCTGCTCCCCTGCACAGGCTTTGAAAGGTGTGGTGAGAAATCCGGGTATATATGTATTCGCCAAGCAGATCGCACTCACCCGTCCACCTTCGCTTCCCCCGCATCAATCATCTTTGCTAGAGACTCCGCATCAAATCGAGTGAGTGCCTCCGCTAACTGCTGAAAATATCGGTATTGCTCATCTGCAAAATCCCCTGGCTCAAGCTCCAGTAATTCACAGAACTTTACATAGTCAACTGTCCAGTTGTATTCAGCGATCGCCTTTACAAATCGATGAGCCAACTGTAGCGATTCGCTTGTGGGACTGGGGGGCTTGCCATTGTGGTTGTAGGTGCTGCTGTTTTCGCTCATAGACTTCTCGGTAGTATACTTGTATTAGTAATTTTCCCTCTATTCCCGTGAGCGTTGCTGACTAAGTAGAAAGTGTCCTTTTATAGCCGCCAGAAATGGACAGTTCACTGGCGGAAAATAATCGGTTGATTTGGTCTTTTCAGTTTTTAAAGGTAGAGAAAAAATTTTTTAATGGTAGAGATTACACGTCATAGCTCCAACGTATAATAGTTTACAAACGAGTGCTTTTTCTAACCTTAAGAGCAACATTATTCGTCTCTGGAGGCAATATATTCGCTGGTTTTCTTTTCTCAGAAATCGTGTAACTTGCGAAACCATAACTAAATAGATTAAAACAGCCAAAACCACCGCTTTTTTGCAGACCAAGTAAGCTGACAAACTATCCCTTTGGGAGAATTAGGGTATCGCTTGAATTCACCTTCTAACTGTTTAGCTAAATTTTTAGCTAACTTTGTTCCAAATCCTGAATATGAAGATAGGTCAGCCATCCTCTCAAATTTTAACCCGTTGTCTGCTACCCGGATAACATTTTTACCATCCTCTTGAGTGCAAATTACATCAAGACGAGTAGTTCCATGTGCATACTTCTCAACATTACGTAATGCTTCTTCCAAAAAACGGCAGAGACTTCGCTTTTGCTCTATGGTCAAATTACTGTCATTCATCGGCTCAAATTTAATTACTTTAGGATGAATTTTGTTAAAATATGAAGAATTATTTTCTGTGAAATTAAAATAAACTTCAAAAAGAACATCATAAAGCGGTTGAGATAAATCTAGTCTTTGATTTTGGCTAAAATATAAGTTATTTAACTCACTTATAGACTCTCTTTTAACTAAATCATAAACATCGCGTAATTCTTTATTAAGTTGTTTAAGTTTTAATGTGAACTCTTGAGGTGATAAATTTTCTCGGCTTTGAACTTCTCTTAATATTAAACTAAGAGTTTGTAATGGATAACTATGAATCGCATCAAAAGTTTGCTCAATAACTAATTGTCGATCTTGAATGCGATAGCATAATGCCTCTTCATATCTATAGAAGGCTGCTAAACCTATACTATTAAATAGTAAACTTAAGAAACATGGGAAAAGAGGAATCCATAAGCCTATATTAATTAACCCATAACATATAGTAAACAAAAAAATACTAGCAATACCTATGTAGATGAAAATAATTAATGGATTGCGAATGCACAAGCACAAACTTAGCCCTAAAATTCCCCAAATAATAATCCATAAATATTCCCACAAATCTGCCCATACCTTAATTAGTGGTCGCTGATCCAATACAGCACTTATTAATTGACTAATCTCATGGGCTTGAACTTCAACTCCATAAATTATTCCGGAATTTTTGCTTTTTATTGCAGATAAAATTCTATAATCTTTAGCACTAGGGTTAGTCATACCAATTAGAACAATTTTCCCACGAATCCAATCAGGATTAACATTACTGTTTTGAATGTCAGTCAAGGACACTGCACGAAAAGGTTGGTATCGGCTGCGAAAATTAATTAGTATTTGACTACCCGCATCATCTGCTTGTATGTATCCACCTGAATTTGAATGAAAACGTGGGAAAATAGTTGAGTTAAATCTTATCCCGTAAGCATCACCATTCACATTCTCTATATCAATATTTTTAGTTTTTAGATATACTTGTGCTAATTTCAGTGAAAAAGAAAATTTCCAGTCTCCTTTTGAATTAGA
This sequence comes from Aulosira sp. FACHB-615, assembly GCF_014698045.1. Lineage (GTDB taxonomy): Bacteria > Cyanobacteriota > Cyanobacteriia > Cyanobacteriales > Nostocaceae > Nostoc_B. Next base: position 52,081 of record NZ_JACJSE010000026.1, on the reverse strand, counting down.
TGCAGCTAATAAACTCCGGCGTTGCTTGCCATCTGTATCAATCAAAGCATCTGTAAATCCTATTTGCTCACCCGGTAAGTCTGGTGGCGGGTTAAAAGTAAAACCACTAATATCTCCTAATAGTTTCTCAACAGCAATTAAGTTTTTAGTTTCTTTAAACGTTTTAATAAGCTCTGTATGTCCAGGTTCTTGTGGTAAGTCTCTAATAATATCTAAGCCAATTACAGCAGGTTGATAGGTATTTATTTTTTGTAATAATGCAGCAATGCTTTGGTCAGGTATAGGGTATGCTTTGACTGACCTAATATCACTTTCATTAATACCTATAATCAATATTCTTTCATCAATTGGCTCTTGTGGACGCAGACGTAGAAGTTTATCAAATAGGGCTAATTCCAAAAACTGTAATGTGCCAGATAACCGTAGAGTAGTTATAAATATAATTGCAATCAGTCCTGGCATTATACCTATATGCCAACTGTTATTTTTAAATTTTATTTTTTCCCAAATCTTACTTTTCATATAGTTAATGTAAATAATGTAAAATTTTAAATCATAATCCTATAGCTAATATGTCAGATATAAACATTTAAAACTTAAATAAAATGATAAAGATTAACTTTAAAATTTAGTTTTTTTAGGCAAAATAAGTGTTAGTTAATCAATTAAGCCTTCTTCTCTTGCTCGAATTTCTGTTTGGATTCGTAAATTTTTATCTTCACCTGGATAAACGCTCAATGCGTCATATATTTTTGTCCAATAATGCCTTAATGTGCGTTCAGCAATATTCATTCGCTTGGCGATAGCTACATCTTTCAAACTCTCTTTAAAAGCTAGTTGTATAACTTCCAGCCATTCTGGTTTTAACTCTAAACCAGAACGCATCTCTTGAGGAGTACAGTTAACACCCTTAAATGCCCAATCAACTTTGGTTAACATTTCACTCATGGGTAAGCTTTTATCGGCTACGGTAAAACCACCTTCATGATTACTAATTGCAGCTTTTAGCCTTACTAAAGCACGAGGAGAGGCAGTTTGCACTACAATGTTGAGAGTAGAATATTGCCACATTAATGTTTTAAGTAGTTGAACACCATTATCAGTTTGAGCAGTTTCCCCTATATTTTTTGGCATAGCTAAATCAACTATAATCAAATCAACTTTAATATTCTTTGATAGCTCAATTGCTGACTTGATATTTTGTGCCTGGAAGATTTCTGCTTCTGGGTAATGTGATTTTAATACATTGGTAGTCGCATATAAAACAGCTTCATGATCATCAACTACCAAAATTTTCTGCCTCTGTTGTTTTGTCATTGATTAATAGGTGTATATCACTGTGTAGTTAAAATTCTCAATTTATACAATATATTTTTTTATACACAAAATTTACTTTTATATAAAATATTTATATTTCCCTTTTATAATTTAATAAAATAAAAATTACTCATTTAGCTATAGATGTTTGTGATGGTTTCCATAGAAATTTCCATCTTTCTGTACTATTACTATATTGGTAACGACTCTTTCCTTTTGCTAATAAATTAAATACATGACAAAGATAAATAGGATTAGGCAAAATTGATACATGGATCTGTTGTGATGCAGCTAAATAACTTAACTGTAATATAAGTTCACTATACTTACCTCGTTGTTTTAAACTAATGAATATAGATAATGGCATTGTTACATTTAATTTGATGGTTTGTAATAGTTCATCTAAAATCATTAAAATTACGCGGCTAGTAGAAAAAGATTCCTGGTACCAGTCATTTTGCAGGTCTATTTGTAAGCTTAATTCAGGAATGTGTGATTCCCATCCCAGAAGCATATACTTAATAGCTAGAGGTAAAGTGTCTCCAATATATGCAGGAGATAAGTAGCTATTTAATTGCTTAAGTGAATGATGAAACTTTTCAATAGTTGCCAAATAATATTGCTCTTGTTGCTGTTGAGAAAGTGCAGGATTGACTAAAGAAAGTTCTAAGTTCCGTCGAATGACAAATGATTCTTGTAGTAAACCATTTTGAATCGCCTCTGCTTCTTGATACATTCTCATACATTGTTTATTATTCCACCATATTAAGGCTTCTTGGGTTTGTTTATAAGATAGTAATAAGCAAAACATCATTACAAAAAAACTAATAAATACTAAATTGATAATAAGAAGCATTCTTTTTTTCAAGAATTAATTTTTACAAAAATATTAGCGGTCAAATTTTTAAATACCATTAGAGTATTTTACACTGTCCTTATAGTGAAAAAATCATACTAAAACTAATCTTGAATCAAATTTGGCAGAAAACTGCCAAATTCTTGAAATGAATAGCAAAAAAGCAATAAATACGGTAATGGTATTTATATTGATTAAAACTCAACGTTACAGCCTGCAATCGCCCAATACCATTTATAGGTAAGAATTTTTGTATGCCACAACAGTACATAAATAGCAAACTACTACTTAGTTGCAGCCTCGTACTATCTTTAATACTAACAGCCAATACGGCAATAGCCACCTACAAACCACCTGAAAGACCCTCTCGTCCGAAAACTGCTACTGGTTCTAATAGCAGTAGGACTAACGAATGTAGTGGAAGTCCAAACATCAGCTTAACTGCCTTAGCTCCTTTTTCTCATGTTGGACAAACAGCTTCTCTACAACCAACATTTGCTTGGTTTGCACCAAATGCTCAAGGTCGTGAAATCGAATTTAGCCTTTACGAATATGTTGATGGCAAGGTCAAGTTAATTTATAAAACACAGACGCAAAGTTCTCCAGGAATCATAAAATTTTCTCTAGCTGATAAAAAAATTAGTTTAACGGTTGGTAATAAATATTTGTGGCAAGTGGCTTTATTATGCAACCCTAACCATCCATCAGAAGATTTACTCGTTAGGGCGGAAGTTGAAGTTGTAGAAATGCCGATTAGCTTCAAAAATGCACTTTTACGGACAAAAGAAATTCCCCAACGCTCCAAATTATATGCTGAACAAGGATTATGGTACGATGCACTAGCTGAGACACTTATGAATTCTGTCAATAAAGCATCAACGTTAAACCTATTGTTGGAACTGAGTAAGTTGGAACTTGAAGAAACTAATAAAATTACAGAACCTACTCGCAAGAAAGATTTAGAGCAGCAGGCTTCACGACTTCAGCAAGTTGTAACTGTTGAAAAGGTTTTGAAATAGGGAGTCAGCAGACATATATCAATAGGCTGCTAGGTAGCTAATAAATAAGTTTTGTAACGAATAGTTGCTGTAATGTTTTTAAATATTTGATTTGTGGATATTCCAGTTTTTGCAGACAAGATAACCCCACAGGAGAAGAAGACATGCTTCCCAAACAAGAACCTGCTATTAAAATCCTTTGAAAATTGGTAAAATCTCTTCCCTATATCCCCAACAATTTGAGAAACCTATAACCAATTGCCAATTAAAATTAAAGGCGACCAATAAGCAGGGTGACTCCATAGCTCTCCTTGTGCTGTTTTACCTTCAATCATTTCTTTTTGAGCAGATTGCAAAGCTTCGGCTTTACTTATACTAGGATTATTTAATAATTTGCTGTAAAAACTAATAGCAATTTGAGATGTGGAATTATCTTGAATTGCCCACAGTGAAGCTAAGGCACTTTTTGCCCCTGCTTGAATTGCTACACCTGCTAATCCTAATGCAGAACGCTCATCTCCTACGGATGTTTTGCAAGCGGTTAAGGCTAACAGTTCTAATAACTTATTGCTGCGAGTAACACTGCGAATATATTTGTCTAGTTCTGTAAAGGAAAGTTTTTCGTTCTTACCTGTGGCGGCGTTTTTACCTGTAATAATAAATGTATCTTCTGGTTCATATCCAAAGTCGCCATGTGTAGCGATATGGATAATTGAATATACTTGTTTATCAATTTCTGCTTTCAGGCGATCACTTGTAAAATCATCGTCAAGTAATTTTTTACCAGGAATCTTACTTACAACACCATCTATTTCTGTAGTCACGTTTGGAAGTGCATCCCATACCTGTCCATCAACATCAGCTTTGTGGGTCAGTCCTAATGCAAGTATCCGCAAATTTTGGCGATTTAAAGGTTTGATATCTGTCAAATCTAAACTGGGAATTGAGGCTATGGCATACTTTTGTATTAAAAATTGCTTGCCATCGTGCAGAGATGCCATCGGTACAGTCCTCAAGATACCATCTTGAATAAAGACTAGCGTTTTAATTTTTTCCACTTCAAAGTCTTTTTCAAAAGGACGAATTAACCAATCATAAATTTCTTGGGCTGGTTTGGTGTCATATTCTATATCTCTAAATGATTCTAATGTTCTCCGAAATCTATTAACTTTATGGATGAAGTCTTGGCGTTTGAAGGCGATCGTACTCAACTTCTTCTGACCACTCGGAAGTGTTAAAATTACCGCAGTTTTATCTGTCAAGATAATAGTATTAATAAAAGCAGTTGTGGAATTACCTACTTCTTCAATATTTCTGGTAGGAAATGGGGCAATAATACAATCGTTACCAAAATAGTTTTGCAATTCCGCTAATTTTAAAGAATTGATAGTTTTAATGACAGAACTTAAATTTTCTTTACTTTCTTCTTTCTCCTTGAAAGTAAAGAGTTGTGGTTGAGTATTGTCACTATAAACAAGTGATTTAGTGGCTGTTTGTATTGGTTGTTCCTTTCTCAACCTCAACTCGACTAAATCGCGGTAGATTGGCTCAATGGTATCTCGAAAATCAAATTGAATATCTCTATTTGCTGTTAAAATATCACGTCGAATTGTGTCTAGGGTTTTAATTGCCTGTTCATAAGCAGAAATTGCACTATCAAATTTTCCCTGAGCTTTCAAAATACGTCCAGTTTGCCACTCCCACAGATACAAGCTATCTTGTGCTTTCAAACCTTGTTCAGATGCTAATCTGGCTCGATTAGTAATTGAAAGTGCTTTTGAATATTCTTGGCGACACTCATATATATGTCCTAATTCTCCCAGAGCAAAAGATTCAGCCCTAAAATCACCGATATTTCTGGCAGTCGTAATAGCTTGATCTAGCAGTGATGTTGCTTGAGTATAAGCTTCAGGCTGAATACAATTGATTCGCCATGAGATAGCATTATCTTCCACGAGTTGTAATAGACGTACAAAGTCAATAGTTGCATACACACGTCGGCGACTGTCTGGCAGACTTTTTATCAGGTTAATTCCTTGTTCTAAACTGTTGTTCGCCTCAGCAGTAGCATTATTACGGTAATATATGGGAATTATTGATAAAAGCGATCGCACTTGCCCAGCAACATCTTTTTGACTGCTGGCTATCTCTAAACTGTTACCCAGATATCGTAAGGCGTTCGCATCCTCCTGTTTGGCATTATCCAAGAGTTTTTTAGCTTCTTGCTCATTCCCCCTTTGTGTAGCTGATTCTGCTCGTCGATACTTAACCTGAGCTAGACTACTGTGAGCATTACCCAAACTGTTAAAAATTGAGACGCGCAATGGAGATATATTAAGTTTTTTGGCAATCGCTAGACTTTTTTCTAAGTGTTTAATTGCTAACTCATAATATCCTGTCAATCTAGTGGCATCACCTAAACTGCCCAAAGCAGCAGCTTCACCGATTAAATCTTTTTGAGTCTGAGCAATTTGTAAAGCACTATCACTGCTGCAATGATTGTATTTGTCAGGATTGCATAGTAAGGCGATCGCTTTTGTAGGTTGTCCCAGACTACTATACACCTGTGCCTGTTCGGTGAAAGATCGCCCCACCTGCTGCAAATTCCCCACTTTGTGATGGTAGACAGTTACTTGCTCCCAGTGAATGAGGGCTTGCTCGCCCTGTCCAATTTCTTGATAAGCTCGTGCCAGATTTTCTCTCACAATCACTTCTGTTACCGCATTGTGATTTTGGTGGTAAATACTTAAAGCTTGATTCCAGTTGGCAATAGCTGCTGTTATATCTCCAACTTGGTAAAACTCCAGCCCTTGTTGTACCAATTGACCTGGATTGCCAGACTGTGCGCTGACTACTGTTCCAAATTCAAATCGCCTGTTAGTTAATGGCACATTACCTAGCCACAAGCAGAACGTAAAGGTAAATAGGAATAAAAATAACAGTAACCTCCGAAGCCTGAATTTGTATTTTTTACTTTGCATAAAAAAATTTATACATTCGCATTTTAGATATCAGCATAGTATAAATACAGTAAAGAATTCATAAAGTTAGTTCCTTATTGTATCAGCAACCTAGTATATTTACTGTTGGAATGACAAATAGTTTAAATTCAACTTAGAGCTTAATCCCTATAGAGCAAGCACTTTACTCCCTAATCGGTCGTGTTTAAATGGTTGATAGCATGATATTGCACGTTTGTTATTCCCTGTTTTATATCCTTAATATGATTTAGGATTTCTACGTAAGTGCTAAAACTTATAAAACAAATTATCCAAGTAGGATTATTGAGTTGGTTAGTTGGGATTGTAACTGAAACATCTGTTTTGGCTCAAAGTAGCAACCTTGTCACAGACGACACTCTCAAGACCGAAACTTCCATAGTGCAACAAAACTTTTTCGGTCTTCCCCTTGAATTAATTCAAGGAGGAGCAATTAGAGGTTCTAACTTATTCCACAGCTTTCGAGAGTTTAATATTAGTGAGGGAAGAAGTGCGTACTTTATTAGCCCTAGTGTTGACATTCAAAATATTTTCGCAAGGGTAACAGGCAAAAACCGTTCAGAAATTTTAGGGACTTTAGGTATTCTTCAAAGTGACTTTAAGCCTTCTAGTGCTAACTTATTTTTAATTAATCCTAATGGGATTATCTTTGGACAAAATTCTCGCCTTGATACTCGTGGCTCTTTCGTTGCTACAACTGCTGATGCAGTACAGTTTAATAATAAAGGATTTTTTAGTGCTTCTAATCCTCAAGTTCCTCAACTCTTAACAATTAATCCATCTTCTTTTTTATTTAATCAAATCAAACCTGCAACTATTATTAACAAATCAAGAGCGGCAAATATTTTTTCTCCTCAGTCCAATGATGGAATTTTCACTCTACCAGGTAAAAGCTTAATACTTTTAGGTGGTAACGTTATTCTAGATGGAGGTATTTTAACAACGTTTGATGGGAAGATTGATATAGGAGGATTAGCAGAGAATGGCAGTGTTAGTTTCAGTATATATGAAGAAAATTTCCATTTAAGCTTCCCAACAACTATTGCTAAATCAGATATTTATTTAATGCAAGAAGCTCGAATACTCAATGCTTCTATTAGAGCTAAAGGCGAAGTTAACTTATTCGGTAATAACATAAATATCAGTGGTGAATCATCAATTAGCTCATTCAACTTTGGTGATCAGAATAGTAGAGGCATCAAAATTCAAGCATCACAATTAAATATTGAACAAACATCTAATATTTCTACGCTTACAAGTTATTTTGGCAAAGGTGGAGATATCCTAATTAATACCCGAAATTTAAATATTTCTGACTTTTCTTTAATTCGTACAGTCACAAATAGATTTGGAAATAGTGGTGATATTTTAATTAACACGGAAAACCTAAATATGGATTTAGGTTATATTCTTACTACAACTTCAGGAGGCCAGGGTAATGCAGGTAATATATTGATACAAGCCACTAATTCTGTTAATTTGAACAATACTAGTGGATTACTTACTGGCTCTTCTGGTCTGGGTAATTCAACTAATCAAGGCTCTGGAGGAAATCTTTTTGTTGATACTAAAATATTGAACCTCGAAAATGCCTCTGGTATTGGAACAATCAGTTTTTTAGGTCAAGGAATACCAGGCAATTTAACTCTCAGGAGTTCTGATTCAATTAATTTGTCTAATAGTAGAATAACCTCTGCTAGTTTTAGCAGCGCATCAGGAGGTAACATTACTATTGAAACTGGCACCTTAAATATTCTTAATGGCACACAAATAAATAATAGCAGTTTTAGTCCGCTCAGTATTATAGACCTCTTACAGAACAATCCCAGTGTCACTGATCCAGTCCTGCTAGAATTTCTTAATGTTAATACACAGCCGATCATTGATTTTATTAACTCATCAGTAAATACAGACAATATTGCTCAATCCAATTCTGGAAATATTAATATTCGCGCAACTAAATCAATAGTAATAAGTGGTGTATCACCCTTTAGACAAACACGTAATTTAATATCAACTCAAACTGTTGGAGCAGGAAAGGCAGGAACTCTGACTCTAGAAACAAGAGAATTAATTGCTAGTGATGGTTCAGCTCTATCCACTGAAACAACAGGCACAGGTGATGGAGGAAATTTGATTATCAAAGCTGATACAGTTAATTTAACTAATAATGTTGAAATTCGTGCTTTCAGTGAAGGAATAGGAAAGGCAGGCAATATTAATTTAACTGTGAATAAAAATTTTAATGCAACTGACAGTTTTGTATTTACTTCTTCTGAAATATCTTCTGGTGGAGCTATCAATATTAGCGCGGAAAACATTCGCCTTTTTGGTAATAGCGATATTCGCACTAATGTCTTTAGTGGCACAGGTGGTGGTGGTAATATCATTTTAACTGCTAACTCAATCATCGCTCTTGATGATAGTGACATTCTCTCATTTTCTCGTGATGGTAGAGGTGGTGATATTAGATTCAACACTCGTGCCTTTCTCAGTTCTCCCCTTTATCGTGCTAATCGCTTCACAAATGATGCTACTACCTTAAATATTATTGATGCTAATCAACAAGTTGATGTCAATGCCAGTGGAGCAATTTCTGGAACTATTACCGGAATACCTGATATCAGCTTTCTCCAAAATAGTTTGACACAACTTCCAAAAAATGTTGTTGATCCTAATTCTCTAATCGCAAATAGTTGCATTGCTAGACGCAACAATCAACAAAGTAGTACGTTCTTCGTAATTGGTTCTGGTGGCTTACCTGAACGTCCTGGTGATGCTCCACTCTCATCTTATGCCACTGGTACTATACAGCCTATACCAAGTGAAAATAATTCACCTGCTACTAATAGTCCTCGTCCCAGATGGAAAATAGGCGACCCAATTGTTGAACCGCAAGGTGTATATCAATTATCAAATGGCAAAAGAATTTTAAGCCGTGAATGTGCTGAATAGTTTATAGTTTAACAATTTTTTCAACCTTATAAATATTAGATATCACAGAAACATACTAAATATTAAGAGATGTCAAGTGTGAGAAATAAATATTATAATTATTATATTTTTCAGTGGATTATTAGAATATTTACCAGTAGTTTAGTTGGGGTAACATTTTTTTATGGAGTTATTGATATAAGTTTAGCTCAATCAACACCTCCCAACGGCATCACTATCCCATCCAACACTCAAGAACGTATAGATGAAACCATAACGAAACCTTTAGAATCTCTTCCATCTATTCCAGAATTTCCAACTCAATCACCATTACAGGCTCCTACAACACCACAATTCAATCAGAACAACACACCTACAGGTGAAAAATTCCTTATTAAAAAAATTGAAATCTTAGATAACACGATTCTCAAAAACGAAATTAAACAACTCGTTCAACAGTACGAACAAAAACAAGAAATTTCTTTTGAAGATTTAATAAATTTAAGAACGGCAATTACTGAACTTTATATTAATAAGGGTTACATAACATCTGGTGCGTTTATTCTCAACAATCAACTTATAGAAAGTGGTATTGTACAAATTCAAGTAGTTGAGGGCAAATTAGAAGCTATAGAAATTAAGGGATTACAACGCTTAGAAGAAATTTACGTGCGAAGTCGTCTCAAAATTGCTACTAATGCGCCATTAAACCAGAAACGCATAGAAGATGCTTTACAGCTATTACAAATTGATCCAATTATAGAACGTGTTAATGCTGAATTAGTAAGTGGCAGCAGTCCTGGACTGAATATCTTACGAGTTGAACTAAAAGAAGCACCAGCTTTTCATACAGGTGTCGTCATTGCCAACAACCAATCCCCCAGCATTGGTTCAGTTCAAGGTAGCGTTTTTGTCGTACATGATAATTTTACAGGTTTCGGAGACCAACTCGGACTGGAATATGGTTTAACAGAAGGCTTGAATATTTATAATATAAGCTATAAATTACCAATAAATGCTAGAAACGGGACTTTTAATATCCGTTATAGCAACAATAATAGCAAAATTATTGAAGATGATTTTGATGATTTAGGTATCCGTAGTGATTCCGAAACATTATCCTTTAGTTTCCGTCAACCATTGGTTAGAAAACTTCAAACTGAACTCGCTATTGGTATCGGATTTGATTTACGCCGCAGCCAAACTTTTTTACTAGATGATATTCCGTTTTCTTTTTCTGAGGGAGCAGAAAATGGTGAATCTAGAGTTAGCGTCATTAGATTTTACCAAGATTGGATACATAGGAGTTCTACACAAGTTTTAGCAGCGCGATCGCAATTTAGTTTTGGCATTGATGCTTTTGACGCTACAGTTAACAACACTGGTACTGACGGACGTTTTTTCTCTTGGTTAGGACAATTTCAATGGGTACAACAAGTTTCTAAAAGAGCGTTATTATTAACTCGCATTGATGCACAGTTCACTCCAGATTCCCTCCTATCCCTTGAAAAATTTAGCATTGGGGGTGTTAATACTGTGCGAGGCTATCGTCAAAACCAATTAGTATCAGATAATGGCATCTTAGGTGTAGTCGAACTTCGCATTCCCCTTAGCTCCAATCCCACCAATTTACAACTCACTCCATTTTTTGAGATGGGTAGTGGGTGGAATAATCGTGGAGATAACCCTGACCCTAATTTAATTGCCAGTTTAGGTTTAGGTATGGAATGGCAAGTCTTCCGTGGTTTAGATGTGCGTTTAGACTATGGTATTCCCTTATTTGAAGTTAAAGATAAAGGTAACTCCTTACAAGATAATGGATTCTATTTCTCATTACAATATCAGCCTTTTTAAGAGAATAGTTATTGGTTTCTTAATAGTGATTCTTCGTTCAATGGAAATATACTAAAATATTTGACTCATTTGAGAACTTGTTTTCTCCTTTTCGTACACCCACATCGGCTGCTGTCACCAAGACTCGCAAGACTAAATCCAAGGTATCAACTATGATAAATCGCTTGCGTCTCGTGATTTTCTCTCCCGCATCATACCCCACCGCAATATCACCATTGCCGCACTTTTGACGCTTTGACTATCGATAATCGCCTCCGTAGCTTGCTTCCCGAAGGGTTAGACATCGATGCCGCTCAATTTTAATGCACGTAGAAAATGGCATTGAGAATTTCTCGTAAATCTACTTCTACAGGTGCCCAAATCCCTTTGCTCTAGGTAGAAGTGGCTTGAGAATCGCCCATTCAGCATCGCTTAAATCGTTTGGGTAAGGTTTACGGGATGGATTCTCAATTGCGGTAGATGGCTCATCGACAATAACAATCAATAAATTTGATTTAGCCCATAACCTGAGTCAAGTTAGATTCTGTTTTCTTTAAATTTCTTTTACAAATCAGATTTAAGATGTGATCGCTATTTTAATAATTTGGCAGAAAAGTGCCAACTATTGATAGCACAAAAACTCTAATATACGCTTGTTACTCAAAGTTGGTTTTGCAGTACAGGTGATCGCCCTTCGTAAAAAGCTTTAAACCTCAATCACTAGCATGGAGGGAGTATATCAGACATTTAACAAATTGCTATCCCCGCAGACAAAAATCCCACAAGTAGGTCTGTTCACAATTTATCGGACATTTCTACACAAATTAAGTATTATGTGTGCTTTCATCAGAATGAGCAAATGATTATTGTGAATATATTGTTTTATGTTCTGATTCAGTAACTCACTGTTTCTATTAAATTTAAAATTGGACTTTGTTAGGATTTTATATAACTGTAATTTCTTCTCGATTTCTCAGTTTTTGATGTTATATAGCTGTAGTCAATTTTATGAATGAGGTGAATATCTTATGGCTGATTTATCAACTAATATAAATTCTAACTTGCTAAATATAAATCGCCTCAAAAGCTATCTTATACTTAATGAAGGCTTACGTGAATATGTTTACAAAGATACTAAAGGATTTCTAACTGTTGGTGTTGGATTTAATTTACAAAAAGAGGGTGCTAGAAAGAGTATAGAAAACTTAAAAATAGATTATGATAAATTATTAAAGGGAGAAATTAATCTAAATAATATACAGATTTATACTTTACTTGATAAAGATACTAATCAGGCTATAGAAGACGCTAAGTCTTTTTTCCCTAAGTTTGCAAGTTTAGATGAAGCCAGAAAAATTGTACTAGTTGACATGGTATTCAATTTGGGAAAATCAAAATTTGCGGACTTTAAAAACTTAATTAAAAATGTTAATAGAGCTATAGATTCTGGTAAAACAGAAGACTGGAATGCTGCTGCTGCTGAAATGGAAGACTCCCTGTGGTTTAAACAGGTAGGTGACAGAGCTAAAAGAAATGTGGATATTATAAAAAATGGGGATGGTCAACTTAAAACTTACGAAAAAGAGTTATTTAAAACAGCTTATTGCTTTACTGCCGAAACGCCAATTCTAATGCTAGATGGCACATACAAGCCTATCGAGCAAATCAAAATTGGTGATGAAGTAATGGCATTTGATGGGTTGGGAGAACTTCAACCACGCAAAGTGACGCAGACGTTTATTACGCCTGATCAAGAAGTTGTTCAATTAGGCAAGATTCAAGTTACTTTAGGTCATCATTTTTTACAACCAGATGGTAGTTTTAAAGCTTTAGACGCAATTAATACTAACGGCTTTTTAGTTGGGGTGACAGGTAAACTCATTCCTCACCCTGGTATTAAACCAGTAGCAGGTAAATATACAGTTTATAACTTTACTGTTGAAGAACTACACACTTATGTAGCAGGAGATTACCGCGTTCATAATGAATCTCTTTCTCTCTACCAACCAGTGACAACAGGAGGATTCATTGGAGCAGCAGTTGGTAGTCAAATTGGTTCTTATTTTGCTGATGATAAATTTGCCAGTCAGCTGATAGCCCAATCATTAGGTAAAACAGTTGGTAGTTGGGTTGGAGATGCTATAGTTTACGAGTTTGATCTATCGAACGATCCTATATTTCTCGCACGCGATGAAAAATCCTTATCATTAGCAGCCCTTTATAAAAGATTACCAGATAGCATAATATCAACAGGTATTGATTTAGTAATTTCTAAATTAATTAACTCTGCGATAAAGACTCTTAAGATTGAAGACCCCTTAGCCCAAACTGTTGTTACTAGTCTAATTCATGGTTCAGTCGCATCTGCTCTAGGTTCATTTATTGGCACTCAATTGCACCGAACACTCATCGAGAAATGGAATATTTTAAGTGAAGATTTTAGTGCTGAAGGAGCAACTATTGGTGCTGGAATTGGTGGCATTCTTGGTTCTTTTATTCCTATTCCAGTTGTCGGAAGTGCAATCGGTACATTACTTGGTAGTATTATTGGTGGAGCTTTTGGAGATAAAGACTATCCCCGTGCAGGATATTATGTCACCATAGAAAATGGAATATTTGTTGCTAAATTTAGTTGGAGAGAGGATGAAGGGAATGCAGACTTAGCTCGGAAAATGGGCGAGAATGCTAAAGACATTCTTAATTATTTTGCTGTATCAATTGGAGGAAAAGCACTAAGTTCAGAGTTGATTGGCTATGGTCATTTAGTTCAAGAGTATATCTATTATCCTGCTAGTAAATCTCCTGGCTATTTTGGTGGGCATTCAGGAACAGGAAGCGTCAGATTTAATAATCCTCAAGATGCGATTATTCAAGGGGTTATTTATCAATTAACGACCACTCAGATAGAAGGTGGAGACTTATATTTAAAACGCTTACTTAAAAACATCCCACTTTATGATAATACTCGTCCCGTTAGCATTAACACGATTGATAAGTTAAACGAAGATTTTCAAGTTGCAAGAGAATGGGGAATTTACAAAGATAACCCTGTTTTGTATGAAAAAAATATCAACTATCTCAAAGCAAATGCTATCAACGATGCAGACACCAGAATTTTAGACCTGCGCTCTCGTCCTCAAGATGCTTTTACGCCCTCACAAAACCAAGTTGATCCTGAAGTTAAAGATTTCAATCTCAACTTTTTACCATCTCAAGCCACACTCTCTCTACAAGGTAATGATTTAATTATCAACGGCGAACGGCTAACTAATTGGGTAACGGCACAGCAACGAGTAGAAATTTTGCGCTTTGCTGATGGCAGTCGCTTTAAAATTGTTGTTAATAATGGTTTAGTGAAGTTAGAAGATGAACGAGTCGCCAATTGGCAGCAAATTCAGAGTAGAGCAACCCAACTCAACCTTGATACTCCTAACTCTTCTGATAATTTTGTTAGCAGCAATGCCAGTCGCATTATTCAGGGTTCTAATTATGCCCTGAAATTTGATGGAGTCAATGATTATTTAGAATCTACTTCCTCAATCATTCCTATCAACGGAACAAATAGCCCCTTTACAGTTTTTGTGTGGGCAAAAGTTGACCCCAGTATTCAAAAAGGATTATTTGAATTAGTTTCTCAAGGAACGAGTCTCAATGCCTTTTACATTGGCGGACAAAATGGCAAAATTCGAGTCGGGGATACTTGGTTAAATAGCGGAGTTGATGTTCCCGGTGACGGACAGTGGCATCTTTATACCGTTGTTCGTACTCAAACTAATACTCATCTTTATATAGATGGTGAATTAAAAGCATCTAAGGGTTCGGCGATCACTAACCCTGCTAACACAGCATTTCGTATTAGTAGACAATATGGTGGTGCTTGGGAAGTACCGAAAGCAACTATTGCTGATGTGAGTGTATGGAATACCGCCATGAGTGCAGCGCAAGTTCAGACAATAACTAAGCAGCCTCTCACTGGCAATGAAGCAGGTCTAGTAGGTTACTGGCAACTGAATGAAGGTATTGGCACTGTTGCCAATGATAAATCCCCCTTCCAACGCCATTTGAGTATTAAAGAAGCAGAGTGGACTGCGAAAAATGTTGGAGGAATTGGAGATGATATTTTAATTGCCACTGGTTCGGGACAACTTCTGGATGGAGATAAAGGCGATGATGTTTATCGCTATAACCGAGGTCAAGGTACTATAACTATCAAAGATGCTGGTGGATTAGATACTGTTGAATTTGATGCAAGTATTCAAGTATCCGACTTATTATTTGAACAAAACGGCAACAATTTAATTATTGCCCTCAAAGATCCCATTAATCCTACAGCACCTATTTCTAGCTTATCTAACAAGCTAATTATCTCAGAATTTGCTACGAAAAAGATTGAAATACTGCGTCTAGGGAATAATGAAGAATATTTAATTACGCCTACGGGATTAGTACCTAATAAACCAACAGATGAAGTAAATAATCCTGAAACTTTCTTTGGAACTTATGGAGCCGATATTCTAAAAGTTGGCACTAAATTTGTTGGTGCTTTATCTTTTGATGGTGTAAACGATTATGTGAACCTTAACAATCCATCTCACCTGAATTTTACAGGAGCAATTACCCTAGAAGCTAAAATCAAGGTCAGTTCTATTGATGGACTTCAGAACATTATCTCTCACGGCTACAGTCTTAGTCCTAATGCAGAAGTAGCTTTCAGAATCAATAATGGTCGGTATGAAGTCGGTTCTTGGAATGGAAATAATTATTTTACAGGCTATGCTATACCCAAAGAAGATATAGGTAATTGGGTTCATTTAACCGGAGTTTATAATAGTCAGTCTAAGACATGGACATTATACCGTAATGGTCAACTTGTCAGTTCTACTCCCAGCAACATAGGGGCATTAACAGTTAATAGCAATTGGGTAATTGGTGCAACAGGAAATGGAAAAGAAAGATTCTTCGACGGTGAAATTGATGAAGTTCGTATTTGGAATAAAGCCAGAACTCAAGCAGAAATTCAAGCTGATTTGAATCGTCCCTTGACTGGTAATGAGTCAGGATTAGTTGCCTACCATGATTTTAATGAGGTAACAGGTACAAATAGCAAGGACTTAACCAGTTATCAAAATAATGGAACGATTCAAGGTGCTATCAAAGCTTTAACGAAGCTAGACGGAAATGACATTGATAGTTTCTTATCCTTTGATGGGATTAATGATTCTGTTCAGAACCCAGCTAAATTTGTTGATGTTAAAGATACATTTACCATCGAATTTTGGGTAAATCCTACCGCGACTAGAGACTCTACCACACAAAATACCTCTGGAGTTAATGATTTTAATCAACGTTATGCGATCGCCCCTTCAAACGGATCTGAAGTTTTAGGCTCTGGTATTGCTTATGCTGGTGTATCCGTAGGAACTAATGGAATTAGCGTTTTTGAAAACAGTAGTTGGATTAGTAGCGGAAAAAGCCCTTCTACTGCTAAGTCTCTACCTTCGTTATTAGTTCATGACATGAACTTATCAGGTTGGAATCATATTGCAATTGTATATAACAATAAAACTCCAAGCCTTTATATAAATGGTCAATTTATCAAAACAGGTTTGACCAGCACATCAATCGTACATCCAAGTGCTGTTTTAGGAGGTTCTGGAGTTTCTGACTATTTTCAAGGTTTCCTTGATGAAGTTCGGATTTGGAATAAAGCCAAAACCCAAGCAGAGATTCAAGCTGACTTAAATCGTCCGCTAACGGGCAAAGAATCTGGGTTAGTTACTTACCATAATTTCAATGAAGGAACAGGTACAACTGTCAAAGATTTGACCAGTAACTACAACAATGGCACGATTCAAGGAGCAACACGAGATACTAAAGCTCTAACAAGATCAGATGGAAATGACACTTACATTTACAGTTTAGACGACACTACCAATCTCAGTATTTATGATATTGGTAACTATGAAGGAGTCACCAGAGATGGCGGCATTGATACTCTAGAGTTTGGTGCAGGAATCACACTTGAGTCACTGAAATTAACTCTGCAAAATAATAACCTCATTGTCACAGTTAACAACACAGCCACTATTACCATACAAGAGTGGTTCAAACCCCAAAGCAGAATTGAAATCTTCCGTTTTGCAGACAGCAAAGAATATAACCCAGTTGTCAACTTTGACGGCACAGTATCTCTGCAACCCGCCTTTAACCCTGGATATCCCAATTACAACCTAGTCGCAGCAAAACCTGATACTTATTCCGTTAGTCCTTCTAAATTGCTGGCATTTGATTTAGCAGGAGATGGACTACAACTCATTTCTGCTGAAGATTCTCTCACTCTATTCAATATAGATAACGACGATTACCCAGAACAAATAGGATGGGTTGCCCCCTCAGATGGTTTTTTGGTGTTGGATAAGAATAATGACGGACTTATTACCAACCTCAATGAATTCTTCTCTTTAGAACAACAAAATCAAGTCAGTTTCTTAGGTAATTTAGATTCCAATCAAGACTCAATTATTGACTCAAAAGACACAAACTTTAGTCAACTCCGTATTTGGACAGATACAAACCTCAATAGCGAAGTCGAACTCGGTGAATTATCTGCCCTATATCGCTACGGAATTAACTCAATTTCTGTGATTCCGCAAAGCAAAAACTACAACATTGCAGGTAACAAGATTACTGCCTCAGCTTACTTTACTCGCATTGGCTTTGAAACCAAGCCCTATAGCCAACTCTACGATGTTGCTTTTACCTATAATCCCAACGGTGCAAAGCTAGAACAGCTAAATTCAGGTGTATCTCGCTTTTATTACGAAAACAAACCTGACATTATCTTTGCTGATGACTCAGGTCAAAATATTAACTTAACTATCGACCCCGTTGAAGTTTATTCTGCAACAGGCGGCAAAGGCAACGATATCTTAATTGTGAAACCCGGTAGTACCAAAGGGGCAGTTCTCAGTGGTGGTGACGGTAATGATCAATTAGTTGGTTCCGATGGTAATGACATCCTTACGGGAGGAGCAGGAATTGACTCAATTGATGGTGGTGCAGGTGATGACCTGATTACCATTGATAAATTTGATAACCTCAACAATATCAAAGGTGGAGCAGGATTTGATGTTTTAGTGATTGAAGGGGATGGTGATGTTAGCTTTATTCTTGATAATCTAAATGTTGAAGTTGTCAACGGAAATCAAGGTAACAACACTTTTACAGCAATTGGCTCTCAGGATGTAATTATTTCCGGTGGTGCAGGCAACGATACAATCACTGGCGGTCAAGGGAGTGACAGGCTAGAAGGAAATGAAGGCAATGACATTCTCAATGGTGGAGCAGGGGATGACATCTTAATTGGGGGTCAGGGGAATGATACCCTCAATGGTGGAGATGGTGTAGATACGGTTTACTTAGATGGTTCGCTCGATCAATATATTCGCATAGAGCGCGATGGTGTCCTGGAAATACGTCATGCTCAGAATGGTCGAGATATCACAACTTTGACTAATGTTGAGTTCGTGCAGTTTAGTGATGGTCAAAGAATCAGCACCAAAGACCTGCTTCTTTGGGAGAAGTTCTATCTTCTCATCCATCATGACGTTGCTTTTACCGTCTCCAATGGGGCTTTAGCTTCAGGAAGCAATCATTATGTCTACTGGGGCAAAGCAGAAGGGCGGAAAACCTTATTTGATTTTGATGAGTCTTTCTACCGCAAAGTTCACTCTGATGTAGATACTGCGATTAGAAATGGTACTGTTACCTCGGCAGTAGCTCACTATATTGAACGTGGCATCTCCGAAGGACGAGCCGCTAACCTCAATTTTGACGAAACTTGGTATCGCACCCGCTATCCTGATGCCAATCAACAAATTCAAGCAGGACAGTTTACTTCTGCGGCAGCGCATTATGCAGCAATCGGCTTCCAAGAGGGGCGTGAAGCCAAATTTAATTCTCTTTACTCTTACTGGCCTTTAGTTGGTACTGCCAATCCCGATCTGCTGTACGGTGGCAATGGTGACAATGTAAACTTGGCTGGCGGTGCTGGTAATGACCAACTTTATGGTGAGGGTGGTAATGATATTCTCTACGGTGGCGATGGCAATGATACCCTCAATGGTGGAGAGGGTAATGATATTCTCAATGGTGGGAATGGTGAAGATACTGCATACTTGAATGGAACATTGCAACAGTTCTCAATATCCTTTAATCAGGGATTTGTTCAAGTTAGTTCCACCCAGAATAATAACGATACAGATACGCTTACCAATGTTGAATATCTGCAATTTAATGATGGATTAAAGATTCGCATTAAAGATAAACCTAACTTTGAAATTGCTAATTCTCAAACAGAATTTTCTGGGTTACAAGGAGATAAAAATTGGTATTACGGTTATTATGATGGGCCTTTCACTAGTTCTGATTTTCAACAAATGACCCAGTTTAGTGGTGCTTGGTTTACTCAATACGGCACTTATTGGACTTTTATTTCAGCTAACGGTGGTCATCCCAATGGAGTCATTACGGGTGGTGAAAGAACTCCTGTGGAACAGTGGGCAGTCCGTCGCTGGGTCAGCGAAATTGACGGAGAAATCCAAATTTATGGCAATTTAGCTAAAGCTGATTTAGGTGGAAATGGTGTTATTGGGCATATTTTCGTTGACGGAGTAGAAGTATGGTCACAGTCACTTGCTGGCACTGATGGCACAGGAGTTAACTATCAAATTAAAACGAAAGTTAAACTTAACTCTGTAGTTGATTTTGCTATTGATCCAAAAGATGCAAACGATGGCGGTGATAGTACTAGCTTCACGGCACGGATTAATACTCTTAACCAAACTCCAACGAATCTCACCGTATCTAACAGCAACGTAGCTGAAAATCAGATAGTTGGTACAGTAATTGGCAATTTCAGCACGACCGACCCGGATACTGAAGATACTTTCACCTATAGCCTAGTCTCAGGAATCGGTTCAACTGATAATGCTCTTTTTGCGATCGCAGGCAATCAGTTAAAAACCAATGCAGTTTTCGACTTTGAAACCAAGAACAGCTACAGCATTCGAGTTCAGGCACAAGACCAAGGTGGTTTATCTTACGAAAAACAGTTAATTATTAATATTAACAACGTTGATATTAACACTATCACTGGCACAGCCAGTAACGAAAGTTTCACTACCACAAACGAGAAAGATATTATTGACGCAGGGGCAGGAAATGATACAGTTACTAGCGTTTTTGCCAACCTGCAACAAAGTGACACCATCAATGGGGGAGCAGGTACGGATATACTAGTTATTACTGGAGGAACTAGTGCAACTAATATAACTATTAATGCAGGTAACTCTACTAGTCAGATTACGAGTATTACAGGTACAAAAATCTTAGGATTTGAACGCTTTGATTTAAGCGGGTTTATAGGTAAAACCAGCTTCTTAGGCACTACTGGTAATGATTGGATTCAAGCAGGTTCAGGAAACGATTACTTGGATGGTAGTACTGGTAACGACACCATGATTGGTGGTTTAGGCAATGATACTTATGTTATTGACAGTACAGGTGATGTTGTAAATGAAACATCTACCTTAGCCACTGAAATTGATACCGTTCAATCTTTTATCAGTTACACCTTGGGGGCAAACTTAGAAAATCTGATTCTCAAAAGTAATGCTGCTATCAACGGTACAGGAAATAGCCTCAACAATACAATTACGGGTAATGCTGCTAATAACATCCTTAATGGTGGTGCTGGTAATGATACTCTTGATGGCGGCGCAGGTGACGATACATTAATCGGTGGTGCTGGCAATGATACTTATGTTGTCGATAGCATCGCAGATGTGATTACAGAGAACTTGAATGAAGGCACTGATACGGTTCGAGCCTCTATCAGTTACACCTTGGGAGCCAATCTGGAAAACCTGACTTTAACAGGTACGGCAGCTATTAACGGCACAGGAAACAGCCTCAACAACTCCATCACAGGTAACTCTGGCAATAACATCCTCGATGGTGGTGCTGGTAATGATACCTTGACTGGTGGATTGGGTAACGATATCTACATTGTTGATAGTACAGGCGATGTTATCAAAGAAACATCTACCTTAGCCACTGAAATCGATACAGTTCAAACCTCTATTACTTATACCTTGGGTGCAAACCTAGAAAATCTGATTCTTACTGGTAATGCTGCTATCAACGGCACAGGAAACAGCCTCAACAATACGATTACAGGTAATGCTGCCATCAACATCCTCAATGGTGGTGCTGGTAATGATACTCTCTCTGGGGGAGCGGGTGGAGATACTTTAACTGGCGGACTAGGTGCAGACCGCTTTGTCTACCCTGATTTTAAAGATTCGCTCTTAGCTGCTCCTGATCGCATTACTGATTTTAATCCGACTGAGGGCGATCGCATTGTCCTTAATTCTCCAATTTCTCTGCCTACAGCAGTCTTTAATGCGGGTGTTTTCTCAACAGCAACTTATTCTACGTTGAGTGATGCTGCGATCGCGGCTTATGCAGATACTAATCCCAATCTTGCAGGAACGCAACCATTAGATGTTAACCAAGCTGTATTCTTTGGCTGGAATGGAGGCACTTATCTATCGGCTAATGGTAGTACTGCTTCCTTTAATCCTAACACTGACCTTTTAACTAACGTCACGGGTATAATTGGCACTCTAGCTACTGGTTCGTTAACTACAAACAACTACTTTTCTGTGTAACTACCTTGTTTGAAAGCATAAGGTAAGCCAGTTGCTCATTTTATGCTTTCAGTAATAACAGCAGCGATCGCCCCTCTCTATACAAAATAAGTATCCATTATCTTTTGTACGATATTAAATATGATTAATACCACCGCGATGAGTTACTTGCTCCCATTCGAGCAGCCTAAGTAATAGTCGAAGACGATCCTGATATCAGATTTCAACCTTAAGAGCAGGCGGCTCAAATTACAAATAATTCTTCTATTTGATTAGAAGCTTCAAAACTTAAATCTTTAATTACCCAAATGCGATCGCTGAATTGTGTCAGATTTTTCTCATTATCAGGAGATTTTGATGATTCATCTTTCCCGGATTTCTCACAAGCAGTAAAAAATCAATTTACATGACCTGATATGAGACATTTTTTTGATACATCATCAATGAAAATTTAGGCGCGGAGATGAGTTAAGTATAAAACCGCAGTTATAAAGCTAAAATAATTACTATATTTTTACTGGGATTAAAATCAAAATACTCGGTTGATAAAATGCCCGCATTCTAAAACAAGACTTGTATCAACCCAAGCCTAAAGTATCATTAATTAGAAATACGGAAAAGGCAATTGAACTTCAATTAAGCAGTATTAGGGAGCATTTTTAAACATCTATGAGCAGCAGCAAAGATATGTTTATACGGACAAGAGCTAGTCACTGCAATTAAAATGCGGCGTGCGCTTACAGTAATTAACGCTCCTAACTTTAATAATTTCGTCCGAATAGTTCCAACAGTGGCATTTTGTAATTCAGTTTTAGCTAAACATTTTTGACGTAACGCATTCATCAAAACGTATGCAACAGAAGAAAACCACAGACGTAATTGATTTCCCGCAAATGTGTGGGTGCTTGTTCTATCACTAAAAAGTTCTAATTGTTGTTCTTTAAAGCGATTTTCCATTTCCCCTCGATGACAATATTTTTGTTTATACAGTTGACTAGGAGGTACTTTATTAGTAGCTAAAGAAGTTACAACAAAACGAATTTTAGCTCCCTTTGTCCCATATTCAATCTTACAAACAACACGACGACTACGACTCCAAGATTCACGGGTTTGATAGTCTAAAGACTTGTACCACATTGAGTTATCAATCAGTTCGGATGCTTGTTGCGTGAGTTCTTCATCTGGCTTAAATACGGTTTCTAAAAATGAAACTACTGTTGATAATTTCTGCTCATACTCAAACGCAGCTCTATTTTTAGTCGTGGTAGCCATCCCAATTAAACGACTATTTTGCGCCAATCCAAAAACGTAGTCAACTCCAGGCAGTGACTCACACCATGTCATAATATCGTCCCTGGAATAAGCACTATCTCCTCGTACTAAAATCTCAACATTCTTCCATTGTTGACGTATTTGTTTAATCACTCTCTGTAATTCTTCTAACGCCCCAAATGCTGGGTCTACATTAGAAGGGCGAAGTTTGGCTGCTAATAAGTGTTTCCCACAAAATATATAAAGTGGAGCATAGCAGTATTCTCCATAATATTTATTGAAGAAAACTTGCTCTTGCGAACCATGCACAAGGTCATCAGTTACATCCAAGTCTAAAATAATCTGTCGTGGCTCTTTCGAGTAAGATTCTAGAAATAATTTGACAAATAAGCTTTCAATTTGCTCTGGAGAATGCCCGATTTTATGGTAACGACTGTCTGCTCCTTGTTCCACATCTTCAGGACAATGTTCCAGTCGGTTTAATGTACTTTTTCCTGCCAATATTGCCGGCTCATCCTCTATTCCAATTGTTTTTAAGACTGCTAGAGCAAACATCTAGTCATGACGTAATTCCTCGTGGTCATTTAAGTCTTCATATCCCATGACCAACCCGTATATACGTTGTTTAATTAAACTTTCTATTGAATGGTCAATTCGAGAAGGCTTTCGGTAATCTTGGAAACACTGTGCAAATTTTGATGTGATTTCTAATTTTCTGTCTATTTCCGCAATTAAGCTTAACCCTGCATCCGATGTTACCTGTCCACCCTCAAAATTAACTACGACTGGAGGTGATTTTGGCTGTTCAAATCTGAACTTTTTTGGTATACGATCTGTTAAAGATGGGTTCATGCTTTACAACTGCTGAAATGCTTGCTATATATACATTTTCGCAGTTTTTGACCCCTTTTTTTATATCTTTGTGAGAAATCCGGGATCTTCTAGTTAGAACATGGTTTTTGTATTCTAATTAGAATACAAAATTTTGTCGCGCTACTAGAAAGCGATCGGGAGCAACGCGATTTTCTGAAGTCGGACAAAAACTAGTAACGATGCTCCACCCCACAGGAAGCGATGGCTGCGCCAACGTCTTCGACGAACGCTAAACCGAAAATTCAGTAAGTTATTTAAATTGTTACTAGTTAGATAGTTAAATATCTCAGTAATACTGAGATAAATCTATTTTGATGGTTGTTTAGTTCTGTGATGGGGATAAAAAAGTGTAGGATGCCCTTGGAGTAATAGTTTTGATGTTGAATATCAAAATAGGGAATACCTACACTTCATGAACGAAAAAATATATTCAAGCTTAGATTTAAGCCAATCATTGTCAGACTTTAAAGAAAAAGTTACGAAACTTTTAGAAATTAAAAATCTGAGTGAATGGTCGGCTCAGACTTTTAAAGCATTAGAAGAAGAAATTAGAAATACGGCATTAACTTTGGCAGGAGAATGTGTAGCAGTTTTGCTAAATAAACTATCTCACTCTCAAGAAGCTCTAGATATAGCAATCAGTCAAACAAGAAGTTTGTCAAACCAGGAAATCAAAAAACATGGGAATTACACTAGACAAATATTAACACTTGGTAATGTTAAAGTAACTCTTTCATTACCCTATATGATTGAAGGTAAAAAACAATCACATCAAAAAGGTAAATATTTAAAGTTAGGATTCTGCCCATTGCTAAAATGGTTAGGAATAGAAGAAGGATTAACACCCCACGTTTGGGCAACAATTACAAAATATGGAGCAATCGCTGGCTCATTTGAATCTGCACGCACAATTTTAGCAGATTGGGGCATAAAAATTAGCTTGAAACGAATAGAACGCCTCACATATTACTTTGGTAAAATTGGCATAAATTTACGACACTCTAAATTAAAAAGTTTAGAGATGGGTAATTTATCCACAGGTAATGTTCTCAAAGACCAGCGTGTTGTTATTGCCGTGGATGGTGGAAGAACCAGAATTCGGATTAACAAAAAAGGTAGACGTAAGCTCAAGACTAATCGTCTAGGTTTTACTGGAGAATGGGTTGAGCCAAAATTGTTAACTATTTATACAGTGGATGAGCATGGTAAAAAATTAGGACATCATCTCTACCTATTACCAATGATGGGACATATTTAGGTTATGAAAATTTTCTCAAAGTTTTAGAAATGTATCTAGTTAGTTTGGGGATAAGCCAAGCTAAACAGGTTTTGTTAGTTGCTGATGGTGAGTCCAGTCGGCGGTGTCGGTTTCCGTCCCGTCGAACTGGCGAACCCGAAGGGGCTGAGGCTGAGTGGATTTGGAAACATATCCCGCCTTTATTAGAGAGAATAAACTGCCCAAAAGCTACTTATAAGCTATTGGATTTTTATCATGCTGCTGCACATTTACAAGACTTTGCTGATGCGGCTTTTACCACGGATAGTGAACGTCAATCGTGGTTTAAAAAAGCTCGGAAAACTTTAAAGAAAGGTCAAGCTCTCAATTTAATGAGGAATATGGATGAATTTATTTCAACAGCTACTGGGGAGCGTTGTAAAATTTTGGTGCGAGAACGTAATTATATTCTCAAAGCTTACCGTAGGCGACTATTAAACTACCACTTAGTCGCACAGGGTCAGCTACCCCTTGGAAGCGGTGCAGTTGAAAGTTTAATTCGTCAAGCTGTTAACTTACGCATGAAAGGGAACAGTAAATTTTGGCTTCCAGATAATGCAGAGATTATGTTACATCTGCGATGTCAATGGATAGCTGGCAGTTGGGACAATTTTTGTAATTCTATTTTTAGCTCTTTTCTTAATCCCAGCAGTGCCTAAACATTTTATACATTTTACTTGAATGTATGTTTTAGCGTAGGCGTAGCCCGCCATAGGCATCGCCTGGCCTTGGAGTAGCGCATCGTCACTCGTTTTTGCCCGACTTCAGAAAATCGCGTTGCTCCCAAGCGATCTCCCTTGCTTTTTTGGTGGCTATCCCTGCTTATATGACTATGGATTACTTATCAAAATATAACTGTGCGGAATATAATTTTCTAGAAGATTTAGAGCCGCGATGTCTACCAACCAACTTTCTTGTGCCTTTACCCATTTTGTGGCCTAGTTTGTGAACCATAACCTGGCATTTAATTAACGAAAATACTGGATTTGAGCGTGAGACAGACCTAACGTTTTGTATCAAATCATGACCGCGAGTTCAAATTTTGCATCATAATAAGGCAACTAGTTTTTAAAGTGCCATAGCTAGAAAAAAATCGTCAACTCTCCCTTAGTTAACCTGAAAAAACGAACTTTTGTACTCAGATATGATTCAAAGCGGCCATGATATGATTCAAACCAAGAAAACTTTTGAGGGAAATAGAGTCACTGTCAAAATATGAAGGAAAAACTAGGAGAAAATGATTGAACCAATCCGAGTTTGTTGACTGGTGTAGTGCATTGCAACTGGGAGCAGCAACAATTGATGTAATTGCTGCGATTCGGTCTGCGCCACCGTCACGTCGGGTTGCTGGGCGTGCAACTAATGTCAGCGGCTCATATCCTAGTCGAAAAATGGGCGTAACCATCCAATTTGAAAGCCACACCGTAGAACTGTGGGCGATTTACCAGATGGAACACTCAGTTGAAGTTCTAGAGTTTTACGACCAACCACCATCCTTCAAGATTCAATACCTTGCCAAATCAGGACGAAATATCGGTCATTACCATACACCTGACTTTTTCGTGCTGCGAAAAAAGGGCGCAGCATGGGAAGAATGGAAAACTGAGCAAGAATTACAGCGACTAGAAAAGAAATATCCCACTCGTTATCAAAGAACTCCGGATGGTAAGTGGCGATGTCCCCCAGGAGAAGCGTATGCAGAGCCACTCGGTCTTCAATACCATGTGCGCTCTTCTAGTGAACTGCATCCCATCTTCATCCAAAACTTGATGTTCTTGGAAGACTATTTTGGTTTCACTGCACCAGTTCCAGCGCAATTCCAAACGCATATACTGGAAAAAGTCAGAGCAGAACCAGGAATCACTATCGGGCTGCTACTTGGGGAAGTACCAGGAGTGCGTGCTAACGATGTGTATATCATGCTGGCACAAGAACAAATCTATGCTCCTTTAGAAGGTGTACCTCTAGTTGAACATTGGCGAGTGCAACTATATGTTGACCAGCTTTCTTATCAAGCTCATCAGAATTCAGCCATAGGAAATCCGCAGCGCCAAGGGAATATTGCACTCAATGATCTCACAACCATTGTTACTAACACAAAACTGTTGTGGGATGGAAGATTTTGGACATTGGTCAATTTCGGTGAGACAACCACAACACTCTTGCCGGAGATTGGGCAACCAATGCAATTACCAACAGGCTTTTTTCTTCAGTTACTTGAGACTGGAGCTATCAACATCAGTGCAGCATCCACTACACAGACAGATTCAGCACAAGTGCGTTCGTTCATGGATGCTGCTAGTCCTGCCCATCTGAAAGAAGCCAACCGCAGATTTCATTTAGTTCAAGCGTATCTTGAACACCAGCCAGATGTATATAAAGACATTGCCCTTCGCACCTTGAGGCGTTGGGTCAAGCAGTTCCGTGAGGCGCAAGCCAACTACGGCTGCGGGTATGTTGGTTTGCTGCCAAAAATAGCACAACGAGGCAACCGCACACCCAAAGCCCCAACAGCCACACGGGAATTACTCGATACCTTAATTGCAGAATATTTTGAGACACCCAGGCTTTCACCAGCCCTGAGCGTATATCGGGCATATTTACAAGCTTGCTCTCAACAAAGCATTCAACCACTTTCTGTACGTACATTCTATCAACGCCTCAAGCAACGCCGCTCACCCTCCCAAATTGAAAAACGTCAGGGAGCAAAAGCCGCTTATCAACAACAGCCTTGGCTATGGGAGCTAACTTATAGTACCCCCCGACATGGAGACCGTCCCTTAGCTATTGTCCACATCGACCATACCCAGCTTGATATTGAATTACGCTGTTCAGCTACAGGGCGTAACTTAGGACGACCTTGGCTAACTATGTTGATTGATGCTTACTCCCGCCGCATCTTAGCAGTTTATCTGACGTTTGATGCCCCAAGTTACCGCTCCTGCATGATGGGATTACGCCTACTTGTCCAGAGATTTGGTCGCTTACCGCAAGCAGTGGTAGTAGATGGAGGAAAAGAATTCAACAGCGTCTATTTTGATACTTTATTAGCGCGTTACCACTGTATTAAAAAGACTCGTCCTGGTGCTAAACCCCGGTTTGGTTCAGTAATTGAACGATTGTTTGGTACGACTAATACTGAGTTTATCTTCAACCTACTAGGAAATACTCAAGCCAGCAAACAACCACGTCAACTGACCAAAGCTATCAACCCCAAACAACTTGCTGTCTGGACACTGGCTTCTTTGTACACCTACCTAACCCAATGGGCTTATCAGGTTTATGACGAAAACGAACACACTGCCTTGGGCATGACACCACGAGCCGCTTATGCAATGGGACTCATTGAAACAGGGGAAAGGGAACATCGCCAGATTCCTTACAATGAAGAGTTTTTGATGATGACCCGCCCTAGTACCAAATTGGGTCATGCGTTAGTGCAGCCTGGAAAGGGAATTAAAGTCAACTACCTCTATTACTGGAGTGATGCTTTTCGCAACCCGGAAGTAGAACGTACCAAAGTCAGTGTTCGTTATGACCCATTTGATACGGGGGTAGCTTACGCTTATGTCCAAGGACGTTGGGTTAAATGTATCTCTCAGTATTACAGCACCTTTTCGGGACGCTCAGAAAAAGAACTATTGCTGGCATCTCAAGAAATCAAACAATTTGGGAAGCTAACGAAAACGAGAACTTCAATCTCCGCTAAACGGCTGGCAGACTTTCTGAGCAATGCCCAAGAACATGAAGCTTTGCTATTGCAACGATTACGTGACCTAGAGGCAAAACAGGTACTTGAAGCTATAGCCACTAAGTCTAAAGTTTTGCCGACTACAGAAACAATCATCCCCACAGAACCAAGCCCCCCAACAGAACTAGCGACAGTGATAGAAACTGTGGAGATTTCTCAACTACCTGTGTTTGAGGAGTATCGTTGATGGAAAACTGGCTTCATGGCAACCTGACAGTTGCAGCCAATGAAAAGCTAACCCGCTTTAAAGAATATGCAGTGTCCCACCCGCAGTTAGTCCAAGTAGATCAAATTCTCATGCGTGCCATTCGAGAACCTGCTGGATTTGCTCATGTCCTAGTATATGGGCCAAGCGGTGTGGGCAAGACGACGATGATTCGTCAAATTACTAAACGGTTAAATGGTACATCTGCTACATCTGTAACTGGTAATCTGGCGCAATACCCATTGCTGTTGTTGGAAACTAGACCACCCGACGGGGGAGCATTCAATCGGGCTGACTATTACCGCACAGCACTGAAGCTGTTAGGAGAGCCATTCTACGAACGGCGGATGTTAGTGGATATTGATTCTGAGCAGACTTGGGAGAAAAAAGGGCGTGGGCGTACCAAAACCGCACAGTTCAATGACTCCCCAGAACTGCGTCAGGCATTAGAAGAAACAATCACTAGACGCGGAGTGAAGGCGGTAATTTTAGATGAAGCCCAACATTTAATGAAGATTGGGACTGGTGCTAGTGCTGGTAAACTTTTAGACCAGTTGGACTGGATTAAGTCGATGACCAATGTGACTGGTGTACTGCACATTCTCATTGGGACTTACGAACTGTTAAATTTGCGGAATTTAAGTGGTCAGTCATCGCGGCGGGGTCTGGACATCCATTTTCCTCGTTATCTATTTCAGCATGAGCAAGACCGTCAGGACTTTCAAGGGGTATTATTGGCACTGCTTAAACAAGTCCCTTTGCAGGTGGAAATTCCAGTTTTTATGCAAAACTGGTGTTATTTCTATGAACGCTCAGTTGGTTGCGTTGGCGTACTCAAAGATTGGTTGATTCGTGCAGTGGCGGCAGCATTGCATGATGGTAGCGATACGCTTTCTCTGGAACGATTGCAAGACCATGCTATGACCCTGGCTCAATGTGAACGCATGGCTGTTGATGCTGTGGAAGGGGAGCAAAAACTGGATTATATGGAAAGCCGTCGTGAACACTTGTGGCATTTACTACAGATGGGAACTGGTAGCACTTCGTCTCCTCCGCCAGTCTCAAATGCTGTTACTGCAACAGAGTTACCTGTTGAGAACACACCAAAGAAGACAACCCGGCGTAAGCGTCAAAAAGAAGAAACAACACAGTCAGTTACTTCTACTGCATCAGAAGAAACTGTTGTCCAACCAACCCCCAAGAAAAGACAGAGCCGGAAAAAAACTCAACCAGATCCTTCACCACAAATTGAGACTTCCGTAGAAACTGTCTCTGTTGTCTCCGGAGAACCAACCGAAGCTATTGTCATTGAACCTGCCCCCAAGAAAAAATCTACCCGGCGGGTGGGAGAGCGCAAGCCAAAGCGAGATCCGGTTGGTTCTTAAGAGTTGGTTAGTTGAGCAATAGCAGCACAGAGCAATACTACCTTCCCGTGTAATACTTGGTTAAGCGGTAATTTACCAAGTATTACACGGTATTATTCTGACTCGGACTGTGTAATACTTGGTAGTTTGTTATTTCTCACAATTTTTTCTAAATAGTCTGCCCTAGTCAAACCGTAGCATTCTGCCACAATCCCTAATGCCTTCCAAGTATTGTCAGTTAATCTCAAGGAACGTACTTCTCGGTAATCATCATTTTTAAGCGCGAACTTTCCCTGGATATCCCGTTTGAGCGTCATATTTTCGTGTATTACACCGTTAGATAAGGTTCTATCTTCCCATGTATTACACGGTAAAGCGAGTGATAGTTTTCATTTTATTACTCAGATGTATTTTATGAACTATATCTTGGCAGCCCATCTGATGAAAGATAAAGTGGCAACAACTGCCATTTTATCCTTCAAGTAACATTTCTTCATTAGTTTTGACCTTTTTTGAATTTAAAACGCAAAATTCACTGAGGAAGAAGAATTCTTTTGACGTTAAAACTCCACTTCACACCACTCAACCACGCCGTTGTAGGCAGTAACATCTTGGGTTCTCAAGTGCGGCGGCAGCGATTCATCATCAAATGTCAACGTTATCACATGAGTATCTTTGATGCTCAAAGAGCATTTTCTGATCTCGCTGACTCTCGCTGTCAACCCGCTTCTTGTGCCAATCAGATACTTAACTGATAATCCAATTTTCATCTGGGCAAGTGGTATGGCCATTGCTCATCTCCTGTTTCCGCAAAAGCAAACTCTTGAGCTTTATGACAATCATTTACAATCACAAACTTACCGTGTAGATGCTGTGTAGACAACTCTAGAGAAAGTCTTGCCCCGCTTGACTTTCAACAGACGTATCTGGTGAACAGCGTGTGTAGACGTGGTACAGAAAGCTGTATAGACAGTAAAAATTTATTTGAGTAGGGTTAGAATACCCACACCCTACACCCTATTTGTGACGACGAGTGTAAGGAAAATCCAAGTTTTCCACGGCAAGGCGTTTAGTTTCTTCGCCGCGACGGTCATACTTAGAAGTTGTTGCAGGTGAAGCGTGTCCGGCTAATTTCTGTACAGTCACAATATCTGTCCCAGAATCTAGCAAGTCTGAGCAAAATGTCCGGCGAAAGTCATGGGGAGAAAAAGACTCTACCCCTGATTCGGCAGCGCGTTTGCGAACAATCAGCAACACTGCTTGTGATGACATTCTCCTCAACTGTACCTCTCCACCTTTGCGAATCGGGCATAACAACGCTCCAGCTTTGCGACCACGAACACACAGCCAATCTTCAACCAGTGCCATTGCGCTTATCGGCAAATACACTGTCCGATCTTGATCACCTTTACCTTGTCGAACTTGTAATTCGCCATTACGGCTCAAGTCTTTTAAATCCAGATTTACCACTTCCGCCCGTCTTACCCCCGTACCGCGCAGTATGGCAATCAAAGCGGCATCTCTTACGCCCTGTGGTGTGGGGTCGTCAAGACATACCTTTAGCAGTGCGCCAATTTCTTCCGATGTCAACGCTCTGCCCTTGAGTTTTCTTTTGACTTTCACACTCTGAATATCTACAGCCTTAGCATAATCTTTTGCATCCATTAATTCCAGCCGCAGTGCTTCTTTGAGAACTCGGCGTAATGCACACAGCATTTTATTCGTTGTCGCTGGAGAATATTTTCGGGCTAAGGCAGTACGAATCGCCGCCGTGTGCTGATAGCGCAAAGCAGCCCAATTGAGCGTATAAGCATCACACTCCCCATTGGAAATCAAAGCTGCGATCGCATTGAGTGCTTGTTCCATTGTCCGTTGAGAACCATTTGCCAATGCTCCCAGGTAGACTGCCACTGGGTGAATGGTCAAAGGCGATGGAGTGGCTAGGGCTAATGATTGGACTGGCACGCGAGACATTTACTTATCAGAACACGCATTCTCATAAGTAAATTTTCCCATCCAAAGGGACAGCGCGATCGCCTTATGCTTCCATTGGCAACACCGATTCATCCAACCACTCATAAAACTGCGGCAGCGCAAGGGCAATCGCCTGCAATTCTTCTTGTGCTAAAGCCTCCAGTTGCAAAACAACGTGCCACCGCCAATCAGTGGCCCATCGCTTGAGAATGCCTTTGATAGCCTCGGCTCCTTTGGTAATACCAGAGCGAAGTATTTCTACACAGTGAAGTAGGGTAGTGCGATCAGATGAAGAGGTTTCGGGGCAGGGGGCAAAAATCTGTCTCCCCTGCTCCCCTGCTTTCAAGGAAGGCGTAGTATCCGCCCCCCCAACTAAGGGATTTCCTGTACCAATTAAGGGGGGGGTGGATACGGGAGAAGAAGCCGATTCAACCCCTTGTAATGACTGTGTTTGAGCGTAATCACTCCGTTGCTGTTGACGATGAGCGATAACTTTTAATGCAAAATCTAATTCGGATTTTGAAAGCGAGAACAATTTAACTTGTTGTCCACGTTTACCAGATTTACGAAAATCTAAACTTAGTCCCAACTGCGCGACTAAAGTGGCCAACAACCAAATCGGTTGACAATCACTAGGGATAGTAAACCCCAAAATTGCTTTAATGTGAGCAGCGCATTCTTTTGCTCTGTGGGTCAGATTTAATAGTTGTTCGTCGGCAGCAGTAATTTCTTCACCCGCTACTAATCGTTTGAGAATGTGGTGTAAACCTAAGTTAAATCGAGCTAACCACTTGGCGGAATAATTACTCCAATCCATACAAAAGGGTAGCTTGTTACGTTCAGCTAAATCTTTAGCACTGACAAATTCTGGGGGTGCGGGGTATTGTTGATTAGTCCGAGAATCCAGGATTGTCTCTTGGGATGGAGATAAGATAGCCTCTAAAGATGCGATCGCACCTATTAACCGACCGCCGTTGTCTTTTTCGACGAGAGATTCGGTGACTTCCACACCATAAGCATCGTGAATGCGAAACTTCTCACATTCAAAAAATTCGTCAGGTGAAAGATAATCCTTACTTTGCCGTGCGCGGTACTCACTCCTTGAGATGGTATTTGCTTTGGCGACAGACTGATGATGAGCAGCATCTAGAGCCTCAGCCGCATATTTTAAGGATTCCCAAGTTGCGACATCAATATGATCTCCGACTGGGACAATAGTATTACCCATGTCGGACAACAGTGATCTCAGGTCAGCCCGTAAGTTATTGATTGACTGGTGACGTGCAGCTTGAATTTGACAGTAAGCGTCTAATGCCCAATCTTTCTCAGCCCCGCGCTTACCTGTTTGCCGGTCGATTTTGATGAGAAAAGCAGTGATTTCATTCGTTTGAAGTATCCTTTCCTTGATTTTGGTGGGGTTGATTTCTTTGTAACCGAATGGTGGAAGAGGTGCTACCCAAACATGAATCGGCACTTTGGGACGATAACGCCACAGCTGTTGAGCGCATTCGGTGGCAGTTTGGGAAACTGCATGAAAGACACCGAATACTAAATCAAAATGATATTGTGAGATGTCAACACCAGTACCCAGACTAGGCGAAGTTAGAAGTACATCTATATTCTCGACAGCGTTGGTGATGTCCTTAATGAAGGCCACATTCTCATCACTGCCGGAATTATCAGAATGTACAGACCAAACTCGTAAAGATTTATGGGTGTGGGAATGAGGTGGTTTTAGAGATAAAGTAGCAGCTTCTTGATCCTGTGGTATTGGGTCAGACTCTAAAATCTGTATACTCAAAGATTTGTCAAGTTTCTTGATGAATCGTTTAGAATCCGAAACCACCATGACTTTTTGACCCATCATGATTGCCGCCGAGATTTGCGCCACCAACGCGGAAGAATCCATCCCCTCATACCAATAGATGGTGCGCTCTCCATTCTTCCATTCATTTTTAATAATGTATGGTTGCTCCCCAACTGGTCGCATGGCCATGAAAAAATCAATGGTGATGTCATCCATGTGTGCGTCAGCGATGACAACTAAAGGCGCATTGTAAACAATATGTTCTAATACAGACAGTATGAGTGCGCGATGTTCCTTGCAAGTATTACTGTGCAGTAGGTGTGTCAGGTATTGGCAAGTTTCGTCAATGAAAATACAGCCGTAAGTTAGGGCCTGGGTGTTTAACTTATATAAACTGTCGATGGTAATGCTGAGGGCTTGTGCTTGGGTCATGCCAGCATAACCAAGGTCAGAATACATCAAGGTTTTCAAACGTTCTGCCAGATTTTTCAGCAGATTCACCCGATGCCCGTTGTTGAGAAATCTTTGGTCAGGGTGAGCATCACGCCACCAACGCATTAATTCGGTTTTCCCCGTACCCATGTCAGAAATCAGTACCACTAAGCCTGTTTTTGGGAAGATAATACTTTTGGGTTGTGGCTGTTGTCTCAATTTTTTGAGCTTGTACTTGATTTTTCCGCGATGACCTGGGGGTATTTCCTCTGGTTGCTCTGGCTGCTCTGACTGCTCTGGCTGAGGCAGAAAATCAAAAGGTTTTTCTGGCTTTTGGGTTTGTAATACACATACTGTCTGTTGTGGTATGTTGGTTGTTTCTTTGTCCTGAACTGCAACTGCTTGGGTTAAATATTTTGTATTGATCAGCGCATCTGGTCTATACTTTCTCAGTCCCCGGTGCTTGATGAGGAACAATTGCTGATAATCTTTCAATGAGTGAGCATCATCAATAATTGCTGTCAACAGTGCATTGGCATCATCACCTCTAGCAACCACAAAATCATCAACGCCTTTCTCCGACCCTGGCAGCAGTGCCACCTCACAAGCACAGCCAACAGCCTCAATTGTTTTACCAGTTCTTACAGTTGCTTGATAAACCGACCAACGGGTGTTGGGTTTGGTTTCGTAGTCAAACAGAATAATGAATTTTCGCCCCTTCTGTGCCAGTGGTAATAAGTCAGGATGCAGCCTTTCGTCAAAATCTTTCTTTCCCACTCGTCCGTTCCAGATACCAGGGAGGGCGATCGCCGCAAATCCTAAACTGAGTAAACAGGCCGCCTTCTTCTCGCCTTCGCACAGAATTATAGGTATTTCGGGGTGTCGCTGTACCCACTCCCAGAACAGTATTGGATGCAGTCTGTCTTGTAATCGCAGCGCCAGGGGGCAGTGGTAGCGTTTGATATTGTAACGTTTTGCCACCGAATCCCAAATACAGTTGGGGATGTCAAAATAAGTAACACGGTTTGGGACTTTTGGCGGTGACTCGTACTTTACGGGCTTACCTTTTTCCCCGTCAATACGCGGGTTGGTGGGTTTGAGTCGTCCCCACTCCATTGGTTCCCAGTTTTGTTGCGGGTCAACTCCCGATATCCACATCCCTCCAGTGGTGAGATGTTGGTACGCTTTTAAAAAACCATCTGTCACTCGTCCAGCATTTTTTCGGGGGATAGCTGGGGATATGAACAAATAACTATATACGGTTTCTCCTTCGATATGCCGGAAATTTCGGGCAATTATCTCAGGATGAATTGCACTGGCAACAGCCAATTCATGATACTCGGCTGCTGTTAGATTATTGGGGTATTCAGAAAATGTACTATCTGAAATTTCAGATAACACTTGCGCTCCAATCCCCGATTCTTGGGGGTATTGGTTATTTAACACAGTAGATTCCTCTGATAGCTATGATTTTCAGCTTCAGAGAGAGGTTTTCACACTGCTTTATAAAAATTTACATAATGAAATTATAAATTTTTTGCCAAAATGCAAAAAAGTAGCCAGCAAAAAGTAGCTGTACTTGTGCCTTTGTCGCTATAATGGCAAAGTAAAGCAGCGTGGGTGTTTTCCTGACAAGTTAGTGGTTTTCAGTCGCCAAACTTTCGGCCACTTTCTTAGTCATTCCAATAGCAACCCCGCTCTGGAATTATTGAATTATCTAATTTCCGGGCAAGGCCAACTCCTTAGTAGGTTTTGCCCTTTAAATCGTTTATATTTTTTTACCTCCTTTGATGACCAGCTTGATCTTACAGAACATTGGTTATTTTCGCATCTAGCAAGATTTTGATTGTTAAGTTGTCGTTACCTCCAGTTTTATTTGGTTTTCCTCAAGCTGCCCTTTGCGTTGATTCTGTCTTGGGCTTGCGCTCGAAAACTTGTATGTCGGGTTTGCCTTCATGATGCGTTTGCTGGTGATGGAAAAGCATTAGCAGGCAACAACCCTAATGAATTTTGGGTAATGTATTTTTTGACTACGGGTTGTAAAGTGAAGCTAATTTCCTTAGTGTTGGGGTCTTTCATACTCTCAACTAATGAAAATCTTTCAAGGTTTTCTAAGGCTTTAATTATTGTTGAAGTGGAAGCAGAGTTATCATATTGAGAATTGATTTCAATCAATAAATTATTGAAGCTAAGAAAACTTACATCTAAAGATATTCTCTCTGCCAAGTAAACCATGATGTATCGTTCAAGCGGAGTCAAGACTTCACTAAAAGTTTCATCAAGCATTGACTGAAACTCATCGGTAATAAAAGTTGTTTTGTGCTGATAAAATTTTTCTGCACTTCCAGCAAAAAAATATTTAATTCGTTGGGCTACTGCTTGTAATTCTGCAACATTACCACGATAAGTATAAATTATGTCGAGTAATTTATCTTGATCTGTTAAGCCTTGATCAGTCAACAATTGCCTTGCAGATTCTGTGTCTAATCCTTCCAATCGAAAGCAAGTAATAGCTTGTTTATATTTCAAGACAGTATTTAAATCGCTGGGAAAAACACGACAATTTAATATGAAGCGGCTTTGATGTTCTTCCTCTAATAAACGTCGTATCAGTATTTTATACTCTAGGCGTTGCTCTAAATTGGAAGCTCTGAATAAAGCTTCAAAGCCATCTAGAACGACTAAACAACGGTGTGAATGTAAATGCTTAATTAAAACAGTAATAATTGCTTGTGTTTGGTCAGGTAAAACTATAGATGGTTCTATTGGGTGGATTAGCTTAATTAAATCAGCCACTAGATCCTGAATTGGTACTGGATGAGTAATTGATTTCCAGATGAGAAAATCAAATTTTTGTGAAGATTCTAAGCTAATATCCGATAAAAGTTTTGCAGATAAAGTACTCTTGCCAATTCCAGGAACTCCGGTAATGGGTACACAGCGATAGTCGCTAATTAACTTTTTTAACTGCAATAGTTCTTGTTTTCTACCATAAAAAACAGATGTGTCAGGAGGCTGACCTTTGATAGAACCTGAACCTTCACTGTTAATGTCAGAGGATAGGTCTGAATTAGAATACTTTCTGACAGCTTGCTCTAACAGAAATCGCGCCTTTCGCTTAATTACTGGTTCCCCTAGAACTTCAGAAAGCAAAGTCCATAGCTGAGGAGCTACGCGACGTTGTAGATAATTGCCAGCGTATGTTGTTTGCTGGGCTATTATTTCAGAAAAATCCTGACTATTCCATGCTCCCTTCAGTACAACAATCTCAGCCTCAGACAAATATCGTCGTTTTTGGGTAAAAACTAAATTGTTAACTGTTGTTACAGCTTCTTCAAAAGTTACAGATGGCAAAGATGGTGAATCAGAGGACTGCTGTTCTTTTGGAAGAATGAGAGGTTTTCTCCCACGTCTAACAAGCAAAACCATAGGTTTACTCTTACCCTAAGTCACAACTCATAGTATTGGTTTTTCACGAATAGATGTTAGATGTATTTTACATTGATGTAACATATTTTGTGCAAGTGCGAAGATAAATTTGCTTTATCTATGTCTAAAGTTGTAGTTTTTCCAAGTCCTCTTAGTTTCGCGGTCAACATGAAAGGCTTAAGTCACTATAAATGTTACTTAAAGTAACCTAAAACAATAATTATGTATCACTAAAAAGAAAAAATAGCAATACTAGTGAAGAAGATTTTTGATAAGAAGGCATAACTAAAAAACTATACCTTTACCCAAAACTTGACAGCAACGACAAGCTGAAGCTTCCAGTAGTTGGGTTCTCAAAGACAAATCTGTATGCTGGACAGCACAAGCAATACGGGTCGGATAACAATACTTTTCGGTTAAGCTCTCATCCTGTCAAAAATGGAGCAGGTTGCACACTTGAAACCATGATAACTTCGTGAGTAAAAGTCACTCCTAATTCCTTAACCGAGAGGTATTGGGTCGGATAAGAAATTTATTCATGGAGCATCAAGAGAGGCAAGCAGAAAATTTTCTCTCCCTGCTCAACCTAAGATTTATAAAAAAATATTAAGAAAACTTAAATAAAGTAGCTGTACTTTTCAGCTAAACAGTGCTTTGTTGGTTGTAATAAAAACCTTGCTAGGCAAGTGCTTTACTTGAGTTTACCAAAAAAATCGAAAGGCTATTATTTAAAAGAGAGTAACCTCTATATTCCCTTTTTAGGATGAATCGACGAACGCCTATGCTCCTGCTGTGTGAAAACACTAGTTATATAAAAAGCTATATATGGGGAATTACCAGTAGATATTTTATTAAGTAATTAAAACTCTAAGTTTGAAAATCAAAATTTTGATAATCATTTAGATAAAATTACTAATTTAAAAAATTAAAATCTAAAATAATATGTCATATTACTGTATAAATCCTCTTTGTGATAAACGTGAAAATCCTGATAGCACTGATACTTGTCTAGGTTGCGGGAAGTCTTTATTAATTAACAATCGAATTCGCCTATTAAAGCCGCTAAGAGAATTGAGTGATAATCCATTTACTTATAATGAAATTTTTGAAATAGAAGATAAAGGAACAGAATGGATTACTGTACCAAAAGTGCGAGTGATGAAAATTGTCAGGTGGACTTCTTCTAAAGCAATTCAATTAATTGAGCGAGAAGCTCTGGCTTTATCATTAATAGATTGTGAAAATATACCACAGACGAATGGTTCAGAAGATTTCTTTACTTATCGTCCTGAGAATAGTCCTTTCATGCTTAGATGTTTAATCATGGACAAAATAGAAGGACAAGACCTAGAAAAATGGATAAACTCTCACCAACCCATTTCACAATCTGTAGCACTTGAGTGGTTAAAGCAGTTAGTAGAAATTTTAGAAAAAATACATAATTCAGGTTTTTTTCATAGAGATATTAAACCTGCAAACATAATGCTCAAACCAAATGGGCAATTAGCATTGATTGATTTTGGAACAGCACGGCAAATAACAGATACTTATCTAACAAAAGTTGGTGCTAATC
The DNA here is from genome assembly GCF_014698045.1 of Aulosira sp. FACHB-615. Classification (GTDB taxonomy): domain Bacteria; phylum Cyanobacteriota; class Cyanobacteriia; order Cyanobacteriales; family Nostocaceae; genus Nostoc_B. The sequence continues at coordinate 12,476 of NZ_JACJSE010000026.1, read as the reverse complement.
GAGGGGCAGGTAAAAATGCTGGAGATAATGAAATTACAATTATAATTTCGCATTTTTATACACCATTAGAACAAATTTATGGAAAAGCTGTACCGCAGTCTGATTTTTATGCTCTGGGGCGAACTTTTGTTCGTATGATGACGGGAGTTCGTCTAATGGATTTACCTACAAATCGACACACAGAGAAACTGATATGGAGAGATAAAGCACTACAAATTGATAAACCTTTGGCAGATATTATTGATAGCTTGATGGCTCCCACTCCTGGAAAACGTCCAGCAGATACTAAAATTATTTTACAGAGAATAGAAAAAATTAATGAGCAAAATAAATTTTACAGATTAACAAAATCTAAAGCATTTAGAATTAGTATTTGGCTCGGATTATTGATTTTGGGAACTACGGCATATTTTCAAATATTCTTACCTTTAAGAGCTAAAAGTCTAGTGGTTCAAGGAGAACAAGCTGAATCAGCTAATAATTCTCAGGGCGCACAAAAATTGTTTGATTCAGCTATAAAAATAAGTCCTCAAGTGAGGAATTATATTGCAAATTTTTATTTTGATAAAGCGGCTCGTAGCACCAAGAACTTAGAAGATGCCAAGAAATATTATTCTATATCGATAAAATATAATAATCAAGATGTGGACACCTATACTAATTTAGCTTTTGTCTGCCAATTGCTAAAAGATTATGATTGTGCTACTAGTAATTATTCTAAAGCTTTGCAAATAAACCCCACCTGGGAAGGATATTTTGGGTTGGGAACTTTGTACGATGACATGGGTGAAAAAGACTTGGCAGAGCAACAGTACAATGTTGCTCTAAAATTTAATAAGCAAGCAGCCCAAGTCTTGAACAATTTATCACGATTGAAAAATTTAAAAGGTGACTATGATGCAGCGATCGCTTTAGCAGGAGAAGGATTAAAAAACACTCAAATGCCAAAATTACAAGCTGCATTGTACAAAAATCTGGGATGGGCAAAGTTAAAACATAAGAAATTACAAGAAGCCCAGCAATATTTAAAAAAAGCTGAACAATTAGATATCCAAAGAGCAGATGTTCACTGTCTAAAAGCACAAATATACGATATTTTGGAAGATAGTGATAACTCATTTCTTGCTTGGGAAGCTTGTCTGACACTTGATTCTGACCTACCGGAAGTATTTAACTGGCGAGATAGTTTATTACAGCGAATAATTAAAAAAAATCGTTAGTTATTATAGTAAACTAAAAGTTAGGGTTTTACTTTTCAAAAAATGGCTCGGACTCCGGTTTACTTTTTTTATATTCCTCGATTTATAGCAGTATCAACAACTCTATCAACTCTAATTTTAGTTACTTCATTATTTGCTAGTACCAGCGTCTGGAGTCAGCAAATATTAGAAAAAAGAATGTGTGCAGAACCAAGTGGGCGAATTTATAGTAGAAATGATCGTACTTGGAGAGTAGGAAGAAAAATATGCTTAGGTGAAAAAATAGAGCCGAATGGTAGTCCGGTCAGGGTTCTCTGCTATCTGAATCGACAGTTTATAACTATAGAGCGTAGCACAAGATTTGACAAGGAAATATGCGATCACCCCGCCAAAGAATCCATGCAGTGTTCAGTGGTAAATGTCCTACTTTGCCCACGCAATTTTAAAGGGCCAGAAGATGAACCTAATTCGCCAGCTTTAATAAGTCCCTACGGAAATTCGATTATCAACAATAAGCCGGATATTTCGTGGCGAGCAGTGGCGGATGCTGATAGCTATACAGTAGTGCTAAAAGGTAATAAGGTTGATTGGGAGGTACAAGTAAAGACTAATACTACCGTTATCCCTTACCCAAAAGAGCAAAAAGAATTGCTGTATGGGAATGCTTACAATATTACGATAATCGCCAATCGTGGTAGTAAACGTCTAAGTTTTAGCTCTTCGGTAGTATCTCTTTTACCTTTAAATAAGGTTCAGGATATTTCAGCAAAAGTGCAGCAAGTAAAAGTCCTGGGGTTGCCACCTGATGAGGAGGCGGCGCTTGATCTGGATACTGTATTTATGTCCGAGTTTCTTTTAGACGAGACTATCAAAGAATTGAAAACGCGGATTATAGCTGGTAGTCAAGATCCCACAATCTTTAGGGTACTAGGCGATCGCTATGTAGGTGCGTTATTACTGGAACAAGCGCAACAAAGCTACACGAAAGCAGAACAGTTAGCAAAGAAAAATGGGAACGAAGTTGAATTGAAAAAAATAGAATTAGGTTTCAAAACATTGCAGCAGTTGCGAGAGCGTTGACCACATCATAGCCAAGCACCAACTAATAGAAAAGCTGCCCAATTAAAGGGATGTTGATATTTAGGGTTTAATAACATCTGTAATTGTGCTTGGCGTAAAGCTTCGGACTTAGTTAAATTATTTTTTAATCCTTTATAAAATATTTTCATAAGTAAAGCTGTTGAATCGGCATCTACCTGCCAGAGACTAGCAATCGTACTTCTAGCTCCTGCTTGTGCGGCCACACCAGCAATGCCCAAGGCTGATCTTTTGTTTCCTTTTGCTGTTTGACAGGCGCTTAAAACCAACAACTCAAGCCCTGCTTTTTTCGACTGCTGCATTTTTTCTTTAAGCAAATCATTGAATTCTAAAATAGTAATAGGTTTGTCCCAAGCCAAAATCATTGTTTTGTCAGCAAGAGAGCTAAATTGAGCGTGAGTTGTTAAATGAATTATCGGAAAGTTATCTGTAGTCAGTTCTTTATCCAGCATGGAACTAACAAATTGCTCGTTCAATAATATCTTTGTAGAAGTAATTTCTTCTTTGATGCTGGCTATTTCTGCTTCAACCCCTGGTAGTGGCTTGAGTCCTTCAGGGGCGTTGGCAGCAGAAAAACTTGGTGATTCCTTACTAATTCCTGCAACTAAAGCCCGTAATTGTGAAGAATCTAAAAATTTAGGGAATTGGATTTTTGATCCCATCGTATAGGTGATGGCATAGTGTGTAATAAGATAACTATTGCCATCGTGAAGTATACCCATAGGTATACTTTGAAAGGTTGTATCTAAAATGAAAACTAAGATTTTTGAAGAGGCTAAATTTTGGATAGGTGCAATCAATAATTTATAAAGTATTTGGCAGTCAGATAGAATTGTTTCTTCTGTGGTATAGGCGAAATTTCTACTTTGCAAAATTTCCAAAATATTGTTAATATGTTCTCTAATTAAAGTCGAATCAATCGAGTGATGATGGATTGAGTTAGACGACTGAGAAATCACTTCCAATGTATCAACTAAGTCGATTATATGAATAATTGTTGAATCTGAATCCTTAATTTCATTTAAAGATACAAGATTGAGTTTGCCGCATTGAAGATAATTTTCTAATTCTGTAATTTTAAATTCTTCGTTTGTTAGAATTACTTTTTGGTAGTCAGGATTAGACTTTGCTATTAATAGTCGAAGGTAATTGCGGTACACAGGTTCAATTTTTTCATTAAAAAAGAATTGAGTATCTGGATTAGTACTTAAGAGATTTCCTCGAACTTGCTGCAAATTCGTGATAGCAGCTTCGTAAAAGTGAGAAGCTTCTTTAAATTTTCCTTGCTGCCCGTATAAATCCGCTAATTGCTGCTGCCATTGATAAGCAATGTCCCACGCTTGAATTGATTGAGCAAATCCCAAAGCTTTATTAAAGTATATTTCTGATTTCCCTGGATTAAGTTTACCCAAAGTTCCCCAGCAGAAAGATTGTAAAAGTTTGTTATCAAGGCTTTCAGCAGTTGTTAGTGCTGATTCCGCAAACTGTATAGCTATATGCTGTAATTGTTTGTCTGTAGTTTTGTATAAATTATTAGCAAAATCAATCTTGGCGTAAACTGATTGACTAGCAGATAGTTCGTCAAATAAGGAATAATTTTGGAAGATTAGAGCTATTAAGTTTTGGATTTTCTGGCTAATATTTTTTTTATTTACGAAATCCTGGTTTTTCTGTAAGTTTACCCATTCCTGAAAATTCAATAGTAATGATAAATTGTTTAATTGAGATTTTAGTTTTATGTCTTTTGGCGTATTTTCTAGATTGTTTATTTGTTGATAAAGCTTGAGAGCAGAAAGTGCATTGTTTTGAATTTCGTCTATAGTATCTTTTTTTAAAATTAATTCTTCTATCCATTTATATTGTGATATTGAACGGTAATATTTTGATTTTTTAGTATTCGCCAAAGATAACAAGAAAAAATTAAAATATGGGTTTGGGGTTTGTGATTGAATAATTTCTTGTAAAACTGCCTCAGATTCGTTTAAATTCCCCAGTAGCCGTAAAACTTCTGCTAAATTTTGTAGTGCCAACAAATTTACTGGAGTAAGTTTTATCTTATGAATTGCTAAATACAGTTTTTGGGGGTCTTGATTTTTAAAAGAAGTTGGAGAGTAAGTTGATTTGCTTATTCTCAAGGCTTCCAAGAGAACATCAAAAGCATTAAGGTATAAACCTAGTCCCTGTAATGCGAGACTCTGGTTAACTAAATTTCCCGTAACGCCATCCTCAAAACCTAATTGGCGATAAAGTTTTGTTGCTTCCTTCCAATCCTGAATCGCTAATAGATATTGTCCTTTATTTAATAAAATATGCCCACTTTGTGTCAATAACTCAGCTTGCTGTTGCTTACTGATTTTGTTAGTAGCTAAAACTTTAACTGGCTTTAATATTGTTATAAAAAAACTTGAAGCCCCACAAAGTAAATATCTACGCCTTGTAATTTTCACTGTTGGCTCCGTTTATTTGTTGATGTATAGGCGGTAAAGCAAGAATTGTCTGATGAAGCTTCCGTTGTTCCAACAAATTTAGAAGGAGAAGCCGATAAAATAATTTCTCCTGATTTGCTTATTACTACTGATTGTGCTTCTACAATTGGTAGAATGCCTTGATTTGGTAATTTTTCCAAATCATTATCAGCAACAGATATAGCAACATTGGGCGACCATCCATTATTGTTAGAAATTTGGGAGTCAAGGTTGCGTGGTGCGCTCCCTGTTCCAATAATCACGAATTTGCTGGGAGAACCTGAATTTGGATTCCCCTGGCAAGATGCAGTAATTTTAGGATCTGCTTGAATTTGTATTGGCTCTACTTGAGCAGGATCAAGCTGTTCATATAACGCTTCAAGCTCAACCCTGCCATCGATTCCCAATTGGGAACTTGCTGAAACGAAGCTGTCATTTGAGAAGAAAAATCCTTTAGTTTTGATAGATACGTTACCGCCTTGTCCTCTGAATGCATTGGCTGTGATACTGCTATTGCCGAATCCAGTGATCGTGTCTGCGTTAATTGTAAGGTTACCACCGTTGCCGTTACCACCGGCTGTTGTAGTGATAGTGCTATTGCCTAATACTAATTTTGTGACGTTCAGAGCAATGTTGCCTCCTTCGCCTGATCGGGTGGATGCGGTAATAGAGCTATTGTTTAAAGATGCGGAGTTAGCGACGATCCCAAGTGTACCTGCATCTTTTGTACTGTCATTCCTAACTCCAATTTGAGCATTATTTTCTAAGATTAAATTACCGGTTCTAATAAAAACATTTCCAGATAAAGCATCTGAGGGTTGCCTGAGATTGTATATGTAATTTACAAAAGGATCACTAGAGCCTACAGATGAGGATATTCTACTAGGATTTAAAGAAGGATTTACTAATCCTGAGCCACTAAGATAGACTGTTTCAGAAGAATTGATATTTACATTCCCGGAGTTACCTGTTCGTAAACCAGACGCGGAAATTGCAGCTCCGTTTTCAACAATTAATTGCTTTGTATTAATGCTTATGTTACCAGCATCACCAGAAGAAATAGAGAGCGATGAAATATTGCTTGGAGAAAATGTAGGAACAGGTTCTGTTCCGTAGGCAAACAAAACTAAGTCAGAATGTCCACCTGAAACTTTTAAGGTTTCAGAAGCATTTATTGTTATTTTTCCTCCCTGCCCTTCTCCAAACGTAAAAGAGCTTAAAGATCCTCCATCTTGAATTACCAATTTTTTGGTTGATATTGTTACATCACCTGCATTACCTGAACCATAAGTTATAGTTCCAAACACAGAAGCAACTCCAGAGCTTTCATTGATTGCTACGCTTTTTATTTCTGTTAATTCTGACGAATTTACTGTTAGATTTCCACTTCTTCCAGGTCCAAAAGTGAGAGTAGAAACAACTTCAGAATCTTGAGCGATTATCTTGGGGGCAGAGAGAAATATATCCGCCCCTTGTCCAAAAATAGTTGCAGTAATAATACCTCGATTAACTCTTCTTATACCAAGAAAGGGCTGTACGTTAAACGAAGTTATTCCTGTTAGATTTAGCGTATCCGTTGCATTTACACTAATAGCTCCTGGAGTAGGAGATGCAAAATTCGCAATTAAGGCCAACGAGGCATCTGTAAAAGTTACATTTTTACCGTGAATAGAAATATTTCCTTGTGCAAAGCCACTTGTATCCAACAAAGATTGTTTATTAAAGCTAATGTTTTTAAACTCATGGACTCCTGTATAGTTCCAATCGTTAGAAAGCTTAACTGTACCGTTGTTAATAGCACCTATAGCAATCTGCCCAGAAGGAACAGTAACTAATCCACCGTCAAAAACTACCTCCCCACCTATTAAAGCAAAGGTTCTACCTGGTTGTAAGCGTAATCCTTCACTTTGACCTGATTCCAATAAAGTAATTGAAGCAGCTACTTGATTACCGATGATAAACTGGTTGTGTCCAGCCCCTTGCACTATTATAGGAGCCGATGAATTTGTGGTAAATTCTAATCCTAGAGGTACATTTATGCTTAATAGTGAATTATTTTGAGGGATTGTAGTACTAAATTTAATACCATCGGAAAAATTAAGACTGTTAGCTGTACTTGCCAAGAAAGAGCCACCTACTTGTAAACGTGCATTCTTACCAAATAAAATTCCATTGGAATTGATTAAAAATAAGTTTGCATTACCATTAGTTCTAATTGTTCCATCAATTACTGAGCTTGATATGCCTGTTACACGGGTAATGATGTTTTCAATATTTACGGAATTATTGAAAAAAGCAGTTTTTCCAGTAGAGATAGAAAAATCGCTAAAACTGTGATATAAATTTCTCCCAACCTGAGTTCCCCCGTCAATTATTATACTACTACCTTGATTGTTGATGGTAGAACTTGCTGGAAGTGTCTTGTCTGGAATAATTTGCGCTGATGCAGGAGTAAATTTAACAGTATCAAAAGTTAATAATAATACAATTATAGTACTGTTTATTTTGCTCATCGTTAATTTTTAGGTCTTGTAAAATCTTTTACTAAAAAGCTGCTGCTAAAAATAAAATAAAATATTTGTAGGTTAAAAATCAAGAAAATATTACAATGTACTTACCTGATGGCCCAAAAACTTCTGTATTAATACAAAATATTCAGTTTTTACTTCGACCATTAGAAACTTTAGATAGTTGGCAACAGGAATATGGGGATACTTTTAGGCTTAGAGGGAATGAAATGCCGCCTCTTATTTACTTTAGTAGCCCGGAAGCAATACAGAAAATTTTCACATCCGAACCGGAGTATCTTGGTTCTATACAAAAAAGTGATTTAGTGAAACTCTTGTTAGGAGAAAATTCCATAATTTTTCTTGGGGATGAACGCCACCATCGTCAACGGCGGATGTTATTACCCCCCTTTCATTCGGAACGAATGCGTTGGTATAGTCAGGTTATTTGCGAAATAACTGAAGAAGTTATAAATCGATTATCTCCTGGAAGTTTTTTTATAGTTCAGTTAGTTGTAAAGGAAATTTCTATGCGTGTGATCCTTAATGTCGTATTTGGATTGCAAGCAGGTGAACGTCAAAATAAAATACGGTGTATAGTAAATTCCCTTTTTGAGAGTTTTGATAATCCCCTAAGTCAAGTTTTGTGGTCTTTTCTTCCTATTATAAAAAATTGGGGTATATTGAATCCACAATCGCGCTTAATAGACCAGCTAGATCAAGAGATATATGCTCTTATTGCTGAACGTAAAATGTCAAAAGCTAGAGATAAAGATATTTTGAGTATGCTTATCGAAGCAAGAGATGAGTTTGGTAAAGCAATGACGGACATTGAGCTTCGAGACTCTTTGGTAACTTTATTATTTGCTGGATATGAAACAACTGTTTCCGCTATCTCATGGGCATTATATTGGAGTCATTACTTACCTGAAATTCAAGCAAGGCTTTTGTTTGAACTTCGAGCAAACTCTAATAAAGATAAAAATGAAGTAGCTCGATTGCCGTATCTAAATGCGGTATGTTCTGAAACATTACGACTTTATCCAATAGCTTTAAATGCGTTTGCACGATTCGTAAAGCAGCCGATAGAAATTGCAGGATATTACCTAGAACCTCCAACAATTGTTAATGTCTCAGTTTATTTGGCACATCAAAGGCAAGAAGTGTACCGAGAGCCTAAAAAGTTCATACCGGAGAGATTCTTAGAACGCCAGTTTTCCCCGTATGAATATTTGCCGTTTGGTGGAGGTAGTCGCAGATGTGTTGGCGCTGCCTTGGCGCAGCTTCAAATCAAACTTGTATTAGCAACTATTCTCTCTCGTCTTCAATTGAGTTTGGTGAGCAATCAGGCTCTTAAGCCTGTTAGGAGAGGAATTATTATGTCCCCACCTAGTTTAGAAATGATTGTGAAGGGAATTGATCAAAAAGGATTGTATTGAATCTGGAAATAAATCCCGTTTTCTTGTAAGGTTTGTCTTGGCGAGTCTACAGACATCAAAGGAAGACCCCAATCGAGTTGAGCAAAGAAGCGATCTCCCTGTGACCAACGTAACCCTAAGCCAGTAGAAGCCAGGGTATTAGTACTATTGTTAGAGGTACTATTCCATACAATACCAATATCAGTAAAGTATATGCCTTGCAACTTAGCGTTGATTTGAGGTAAGCGAAAAATAGGAAATTGGATCTCTGCGGAAGCGAAAGTGCCATTATTGCCCAGCAACAAGTCTTGGCGATAGCCTCGTACACTACTTAAACCCCCTAAGCCGAACTGCTCTAGAGATACAAGATTTGTAGTTGACAGTTGCGAACTGAAACGAAGCAGAACTAAAGTATCGGGAGCTAGAAGTTGCGCCCATTGGGATTGTAATTCCCACGAGAAAAAGCGACTGTCAGGTGCGGTGGGATTGACGGTGGCATTAAAAGCGCCAATGCCTAAATTAAATTGCGATCGCAGAGCAAAAGCTTGTCGGCTGTTCCGAACAGTCCACTCTTGAAAGAATCGGAGAGCCGAGATTCTGGTACGCCCTTCATTGTCAGATCCAGGCTGAGGAAAAGGAATACGTTGTTGTAGAGGCACGAAACTAATTTCAGTTTCGCGCCGAGATGCAGTCAGTCCAAGAGCAAATTCTTCGTTGACAGAGCGAATTATCGGCTGGCGAAACGTAAGTTCGTAAAATTGTGAGCCAGATTTTATGTCAAGACTGCTGAAGGGATTTTCGATTACTCTACCTTCAAAAATGCCGTAATTAAAAGAGAGAGTGCCTTCATGAGGGTTTAGAGGGATGCTGTAGGCAACATTCAGAAAATTACTTCCCTCTGTATTGCTGTAAGCGATATTTAGCCCGTCCCCAAGCCCCAGCAAATTAGCTTCTTTTAATTGCAATTGCCTTTGTAAGTCGCCAACACTGGGTGATCGCTGGTTGTCGAAAGACAGTTGGGTGCTAAAAGTTTTTGCCTCCGTAATCTCAACAACTAGTAGAAGTTCCCCAGGCAGATTCCCGGCTCGTAAGTCTGCGGATAAATTTTTGATCAAGGGATCTATTCTTAATAGTTGTAAAGACTTCACCAAAACTTCTTTGTTGAGCGGGCCGAGATTAGAGGCTGCTATGCGACTCCGAATATAGCCAGGATTTAGGCGTTTTGTGCCGATAACTTCAATATCTCTATCTTTGAGCTTGGTTTCAATGATTTGAATTTTAACAACCCCGTCCTGAATTTTTTGCGGCGGAATATAAGCACCAGACTGGATGTACCCTTTACTGAGGTACAAATCACTGATTTTCTTTCTAGCCTGATACAAGTCAGCAAGCGTGACCGGGCGATTAGTGTATTTTTCAAGAATTTGATCTAAGACTTTTTTGCTGAAAACTGTACCACCAATAACTTCAAATTTAGAAACAGTGAAAGTTTCTTGATTCGTATCAAATTCTTCTTCGGGCGTGGTAGAAGGGGTTGGAGCAGGAAGATTTGGAAGGGTGGGTATTGGCTGAGGCTCCTGATTTGGTAGGGGAGTAGTTGAAGGTGGTTGAACGTCTCGCGGAATGCTGTTAATCTGAGCTTTCACACTACAGTCAAACAGGGCTAACACAATGAAAGCCCCAAAAAACTTGCTAATCATTTATGCTGAATTTAGAGAGAAAGTATGATTGAAATCACTAAAACTTTCTAAAACAATATTTCCAGTATTTTCCACTATTTCAAATCATATAAAATTCAGCAATCGAAGAACAAGATTTTAAGACTGAACTTAAGAGTTTTAAAGAGTCAAGCAAATATGATGTGAACTCTCAATTCCTTATAATAGGTGAATTTCGATATTTCAAAGTTTTTCTTAGTAACAAGAAAAAGCTAAAATATATTTTAAGTTGAATCATGTTGATATCAATGTAGTAGAAGCTCACAAAATTAGCCGATAAAAATCTGCTGCCATTAATAAGGAAAAAAATTATTGCAACTATCACAAGATAGATTATCAATCACAAAAACTATCAACCCGCAAATCGCGCCAGACATCAGAAACCTGCCAGCCGGAGTTACCCACAGACTGAACCGGAGGATTGTCTAACAATGGAATGTAGTTAGGTTCAGGCTCTGGGACGACGGGTACAGGTTGCTCGATTGCAGGTGGTGTCAGAGGAACAGTCTCAGACTGGAGAAGTTGGTCTTCGGCTAACTCGATTTCCCGCATCTGTCTGAGAGTAAGCTTGTCAGATTTTTTGATAATTTTCATGAGAGTTAAAAAATGTAAAAAGTAGTGGTGAAAAAGAGCTAATTACCCAAATGAGAAGTAGACATAGCTTTTGAATCAGTTCCAGAAAGAATGTAAAAGCTCTGATTAAAATCAGGACTAAAATCACACAGGATAACTAGAATACAACAGATTAAGGAGAAATACGAGTGGTCTGTCCAGTCCTAATCCGGTTCTCAGACCAGATATGCAGTAAACATAATCATGTGATGACGGCTTGAAATTTAAATTGAATACACGATCACAAGCAGCAGAAATGCAAAGATATAAGAAACATTGAAAAACCCCAACCTTAGCTAAGGAGTGGGGCTGGAATAATAAAGACTATTCTCATGATGACACAAAGGAACACTTATCTCAGCCATGCCGAACTGGAGGTGGGGTAATGAACAACCCATCTTCTAGACGCAAAAAGACCACCGCCGTAACGAGCGCAACTCCAAAGCCAACAAAAAAGCAGCCCAAACAAGAAGAACCAGAGGTAGTAACTGTTGAAGTGGCGGTTGTTGAAGTTCCAGAATTAACGCAGGAGGAAAAGAGCGATCGCGTTAGGTTAGAAGAAAAAGTTGAGACAGCGTTTTACGAAGCAGGTCGTGCTTTGAGAGAACTGCGAGATCGCCGTCTCTACCGTTCAACGCACAAAACATTTGAGGAATATTGCAAAGATAGATTTGGGTTTGAGCGTCGTCATCCCTACAGATTAATTGAGGCGGCAGATGTTGTAGATAATCTGAAAATGTGTCCAAATTGGACACAAAATAATGCTGTGTTCAAAACAGTAACTGTAGAATCTGTTGCTATACCAGTCCTGCCAACTAGTGAAGGACAGGTACGGCCACTGACAACACTAGAACCACAGCAGCAGCAGAAAGCATGGCTCAAAGCAGTCGAAACCGTTGGGGGTAAAGTTCCTTCTGGGCGTGTAGTCAAAGATATTGTAGATAAAATTCGAGAGCGAACAAAAGTACCGAATCCCTACCGCGAAGGCGAAATCTGCATACTTGTTCCAAAGGACAACCCAGATTTACGAGGGAAGGGCGGATGCTGGGGTGTAATAATTCATGTTGGCGATTACAGTTGCACTGTTCAAACTTGGGACGGGGAATACACAGTCAAAATTGAACACCTAAAATCCTTAGAACTGCTAGATGATGATTGTAAATCAATGCAGCAGTTACGTACACGATTGCGGCGATTGCAACAAGTGGCAGACCATGACCCGGCTGTGGATTGGCTGTTGCAGGGGTTGGGAAAACAGGCGAAGCCGTATTTGTCAGGGTTGCAGGCGAGGATATTGGGAGCGATGGAACGGGAGTACAAGCTTGAGGAAAGAAAAAAGTGAGCCGCCTCCCAGAAATCAGGATTGATACTGTACTTTGTTTGAAAGGCAGTGTCTTAATGGTCTTTTACACACCTGGACAATGGTGACGTTCTCTCCCGTTAACCTTGCGGTATAACA